>DASVLN010000237.1:0-14224 GCA_036384855.1 Burkholderiaceae bacterium
CTGACGCGTTCTGGTCCAGAATGTCGTCCCGAGGAGACACGCCCACATGCCCGCCGACCTGACCCTGCACCGCGACCACGACCTCGGCCTCGCCCGCGCGCGCAAGGTGGCGCTGAAGTGGGCCGAGCGCATCGAGGCGGAGCTCGAGATGGAATGCACCCTGATCGAGGGCGACGACGAAGACGTGCTGGAGTTCACGCGCGCCGGCGTCGATGGCCGCATGGTCGTGGCGGCCGATCGCTTCGACATCGAGGCGAAGCTGGGCTTCCTGCTGCGACCCTTCCTCAGGCAGATCGAGGCCGAGGCGATCCGCCAGCTGGACGACGCGCTTGCCAAGGAGACCGCCAAGGCGGCGAAGAAGACGGCGGCGAGGGCCGCGAGGAAGCAGTAGCGGCGTGACGGCCGGCGCGCGCCGGCCGCGGCCTCACTTCAGGCCTTCGATCAGGTCGACGTATTCCTGCTTGGCCTCGTCCTGCGACTTGCCCTTGAGCTCGTTCCAGGCGTCCCACTTGGCGCGGCCGACCATGTCGGTGAAGCCCGGGCGCTTGCCGTCGACGTCGCCCTCGCTGCCCTGCTTGTACAACGCGTAGATCTTCAGCAGCGTCATGTTGTCCGGACGCTCGGGCAGGTTCTTGCTGTCGGCCACCGCCTTCTGGAACTGGTCGTCGAGGGTGCTCATTGCGTGTCTCCGCGTGGGTGAAAGTCAGGCTTGACGGGCCGGATGATAGACACCAATCTGGCCGCCCTCGCGAAATAATGTCGAGAGAGCAGTCCAGCCGCGCGCGCCTTCCGGAATCGGCCGGGGCGTCGATCCGCGGCGGGCAGGGGGAGACGCTTGAGCAGCAACGTTGAACGCATGTCCCGGGTCGACACGGCCTGGCTGCGCATGGACACCGAGGCCAACCTGATGATGATCGTCGGGGTGTGGCTGCTGGAGCCCCAGCTCGCGCTCGCCGAGCTGCGCCAGCGCGTCGAGACCAGCCTGCTGCAGTACCGGCGCTTCCGCCAGCGGGTGGTCGAGGACGCGCTCGGCGCCCAGTGGATCGACGACGAGCACTTCGACATCGCCGCCCACGTCGTCCCTGAAAAGCTCGAGCTCGCGCCCGGCCAGGCGCCGCTGGACGCGCTCAAGGCCTACGTCGGCGACCTGTGCACGACGCCGCTGAACGCCGGCCGCCCGCTGTGGCAGTTCCACCTGTTCGAGGATTTCGAGACCGGCCGCACGGCGCTCGTCGCGCGCATCCACCACTGCATCGCCGACGGCATCGCGCTGATCTCGGTGATGCTGTCCATCACGGACGGCGGCAGCACGCCGCCCGAGCTCGCCCGGCGCGACGAGCCGCGCGAGGAGGGCGAGCACGACTGGGTCGCCGACTACCTGCTCCGGCCCGCGGCCGACCTCGCGGTCAAGGCGATCGGCGTCTACGGCGCGGGCCTGGGCAAGGGCGTCGAGATGATGGCCGACCCGACCGCCCCGATCTCGGGCGGCGTGGAGATGGCGCGCATCGGCGGCCAGATCGTCAGCGACCTCGCGGCGATGGCGCTGATGCCCGACGACTCGCCCACGCGCCTGAAGGGCAAGGCCACGCCGGGCAAGCGCGTCGCCTGGGGCGAGCCGCTGCCGCTCGACGAGGTCAAGGCGATCACCCGCGGACTGGGCGCGTCGATCAACGACGTGCTGCTCGCGAGCGTGGCCGGCGCGATCGGCGCCTACCTGCGCGGCAAGGGCGACGACCCGACCGGCCTCGAGATCCGCGCGATGGTGCCGGTCAACCTGCGGCCGCTCGAGAAGGCCTGGCAGCTGGGCAACCGCTTCGGGCTCGTGCCGCTGGTGCTGCCGATCGGCATCGCCAACCCGATCGAGCGGCTCGCCGAGGTGCGCCGCCGCATGGACGAACTCAAGGGCGGCTACCAGCCGCTGCTCGCCTTCGCGCTGCTGTCGGTGGCGGGCGTGCTGATCAAGCCGGTGCAGGCCGCGCTGCTGAACCTGTTCGCGAAGAAGGCCACCGCGGTGATGACCAACGTCCCGGGCCCGGCCAAGCCGCTCGCGCTGTGCGGCCGCACCTTGCGGCAGGTGATGTTCTGGGTGCCCGCCTCGGGCGACATCGGCATGGGCGTGAGCATCCTCAGCTACGGCGGCGGCGTGCAGTTCGGTCTCATCACCGACTCCGCGATGTGCCCCGACCCCGAGGAGATCGTCCGCCACTTCCGGCCGGAGTACGAGCAGATGCTGTACCTGGCGATGATGCTGCCCTGGGGCGACGCCTGAACCCTGGCCGAGGCCCGCCCCGCCGGGTGCGCGGGGCGGCGCGTCACTCGTCCTCGAGCTCCGCCTTCGCCATCTCCACGTCCAGCCGCTCCATCGCGTCCTTCGGCGCGGCGGCGGCGGCCTCGGCATAGAGGGTCTCGGCTTCCTTCATGCGCTTGTCGCCCTCGAGCATCACGAGGCCGTTGGCGTATTCCACCTTCGCGATGGCCGAGTCGGGGTTCAGCGCGAGGGCCTGCTTGAACATCTTCAGGCCGGTGGCGGTGTCCGCGCCCTGCGTCTTGCCGAGGAGCTTGCCGACCTTGTCGATCACCTCGGCGTGGAAGGCGCCGAGCGCGATGTGGGCGTCGGCGTGCTGGGGGGCCAGCGCGATCGTCGTCTCGAGCGCGGTCTTGACCTTGGCGCCCAGGCCCTGCGCCAGCGCCTTGGCCACGCTGATGCCCTGGCTGTAGCGGCCCAGCGCGTAGGCCATCCAGTAGTGGGCGGCGAAGTTCTTCGGGTCGTCCTTGGCGAGCTTCTCGGCGCGCTCGGCGACCTCCAGGAACATCGCGAGCTTGGTCTTCTCGCTCTTCTCGAGGTAGTTGGCGTAGATCGCCTGCGCCTTGTTGGCGACCGCCGCGCCCGCAGCGCCCGCCTTCAGGCCGGCCTCGTGCGCCTTCTGGAACTCGCCCGCGTGGAACAGGGCCCACGCGGCCTGGACGGCCTCGTCCTTCGGGAAGGGCTCGGCGTCGCCCTTGTGCAGGCGCGCCCAGTGCTTCTTCAGCGCCGCCTTGTCGTAGGTGTAGTCGGCGGCGTCGTAGGGGAAGGCGGTCCACTTGGCCATGCGTGTCTCCGGTGCGGGTCGGGAGGTTTCAGGAACGGTAGGCGCCCGCCAGGGCGAGCAGGTGCTCGCGCGCGGCCGGCTCCAGGTAGGGCGTGAGCAGGCTCAGCACGTGCCACGCGCCGCGCGCGAGCGTCGCGCCGGCGGCCTCGGGCTCGAGCGCCTTGCGCGGGTCGCGCACGTACTCGTAGCTGAGCCAGTAGGTGAGCACGACCACCATCGAGGTCGCGATCGCGGGCACGTCGCGGCGGTCGACGCGCACCGCGCTGCTGCGGCTCAGGCCGTCGAGCACGGCCTCGACGGCGCGCGACTTGTGCTTGAGGACGAACTGGAAGTGCGTCTCCAGTCGGCGGTTCTTCGACAGCAGGTCGTTGAGGTCGCGGTACAGGAAGCGGTACTGCCAGATCAGCTCGAACAGCATGTGGAAGAACAGCCAGGCGTCCTCCACGTTCGCCACGTTGTCGGCGGCCTGCAGCAGCTCGTTGAGCGACTTCTCGTAGCGGTCGAAGAGCGCGTTGATCAGCTCGTCCTTCGCCGGGTAGTGGTAGTACAGGTTGCCCGGGCTGATGTGCAGCTCCGCCGAGATCAGCGTCGTCGACACGTTCGGCTCGCCGAAGCGGTTGAACAGGTCGAGCGTCACCTCGAGGATGCGTTCGGCGGTGCGACGGGGTTTCTTGGCTTCCATGGGGCCGGCGGCGGTGCGGATCGCGCAATCTAGCATCGCGGCCGCGCGCTGCCCAGCCGGAGTGCCACTGTTGGAGCGCGCTCTCCAGGCTTGCGCCACAATCCGCGCCCATGTCAGCGATTTCGTTCCAGGGCGTGGAGAAGACCTACGCCAGCGGCGTCCGGGCGCTGGATGGCGTCACGTTCGACGTCCAGCCCGGCGAGTTCTTCGGCCTGCTCGGCCCCAACGGCGCGGGCAAGACCTCGCTGATCAGCATCCTCGCGGGCCTCGCGCGCGCCACGCGCGGCCACGTCACGGTGATGGGCCACCACGTCGTCGACGACTACGCCGCCGCCCGCCGCTCGCTGGGCATCGTGCCGCAGGAGCTCGTGTTCGACCCGTTCTTCTCGGTGCGCGAGACGCTGCGCATCCAGAGCGGCTACTTCGGCGTGAGGAACAACGACGCCTGGATCGACGAGCTGCTCGCGGGCCTGGGCCTCGCGGACAAGGCCGATGCCAACATGCGCCAGCTCTCGGGCGGCATGAAGCGGCGCGTGCTGGTGGCGCAGGCCCTCGTGCACCGGCCGCCGGTCATCGTGCTGGACGAGCCGACCGCGGGCGTGGACGTCGAGCTGCGCCAGACCCTGTGGCAGTTCATCGCGCGCCTGAACCGCGAGGGCCACACCGTGCTGCTGACCACGCACTACCTCGAGGAGGCCGAGGCGCTGTGCCAGCGCATCGCGATGCTCAAGAAGGGCCGGGTCGTCGCGCTGGAGCGCACCTCCGCGCTCCTGGCGGGCACCGCGCACACGATGCTGCGCTTCAAGACCGACCACGCGCTGCCCGCGAGCCTCGCGCCGCGCGCGCGCGTGACCGGCCGCATCGCCCAGGTGAGCGCGCGCGACGCCGCCGACGTCGAGGCCGTGCTCGCCGAGCTGCGGCGCGAGCGGGTGCCGGTCGAGGACCTCGAGATCGGCCGCGCCGACCTCGAGGACGTCTTCCTCTCGATCATGACCGCGGAGGCGGCGCAATGAGCAGCCTCCCGTCGTCGCGCCCGCGGGTCTCGAGCCTGTCGACCGCCCGCGGCATCCTCGCCGGCGCCCAGCCGCTGTTCCGCAAGGAGGTGCTGCGCTTCTGGAAGGTGGCGTTCCAGACCGTCGCCGCGCCGGTGCTGACGGCGGTGATGTACCTGGTCGTCTTCGGCCACGCGCTCACCGGCCGCCTGAGCGCCTACCCCGGCGTGAGCTACGTGCAGTTCCTCATCCCCGGCCTCGTGATGATGAGCGTGCTTCAGAACGCGTTCGCCAACAGCTCGTCCTCGCTGATCCAGAGCAAGGTCACGGGCAACCTCGTGTTCCTGCTCGTGACGCCGCTGTCGCCCGCGGCCTGGTTCCTCGCCTACACCGGCGCCGCGGTGGTGCGCGGGCTCGTCGTCGGCGCGGGCGTGATGCTCGTGACCGCGTGGTTCGCCCCGCCGGGGCTCGCGAGCGCGCCGTGGATCCTCGTCTTCGCCGTGCTCGGCGCGGCCATGATGGGCACCCTCGGCCTGATCGCGGGCCTGTGGGCGGAGAAGTTCGACCAGCTCGCCGCGTTCCAGAACTTCATCATCATGCCGCTGACCTTCCTGTCGGGCGTCTTCTACTCGGTGCACTCGCTGCCGCCGCTGTGGCACTTCGCGAGCCGGCTCAACCCGTTCTTCTACATGATCGACGGCTTCCGCCACGGCTTCTTCGGCGCGAGCGACGTCTCGCCGTGGACGAGCCTGGCCGTGGTCGGCGGCAGCCTCGCCGTGGTCGCGGCGATCGCGCTGGCGCTGCTGCGGTCCGGCTACAAGCTGCGGCATTGAGAATCCCGGCGCTGGCGGGCCGCCGCCGGCATGAGGGATAATCCCGATCCCATGTCCGATCCCACGCCCCAGGAAGTCCACGGCTTCATCGCCGGCGGCCTGCAATGCGACCACCTCGAGGTCGAGGGCGACGGTCGCCACTTCTTCGCCACCATCGTCTCGGCGGAGTTCGAGGGCCTCGCGCGCGTGCGCCGTCACCAGCGGGTCTACGCGGCGCTCGGCGACCGGATGCGGGCGCAGATCCACGCGCTGTCGATGAAGACGCTGACGCCGGCCGAGTGGTCGGCGCAGGGTGCGCTCGGCAACGCCGCCGGCCATCACCATTCGCACTGACGCCCGCCGCGCCGCCTGACGCGCGCTGCGGGACGCCTTCGCGCCGCGGCCGGCGCGGGTGTCCCGGGACGACGCGGCAGCCGGCGGGGCCTTCCACCCCGACACGCTCGCGCAGCCTTCCCAGCAAGACATCCCGATGGACAAACTCCTCATCCGCGGCGGCCGGCGCCTGAACGGCGAGGTCGCGATCTCCGGCGCGAAGAACGCGGCGCTGCCCGAGCTGTGCGCGACGCTGCTGGCCGCGGGCGCGGTGACGCTGCACAACGTGCCGCGGCTGCAGGACGTCGCGACCGTGGTCAAGCTGATCCGCAACATGGGCGTCGCCGTTCGCTGGGGGGCCGAGCAGGACGGCGGCGCGGCGGACGAGGTCGTCGTGGACGCGAGCGTGCTGACCTCGCCCGAGGCGCCCTACGAGCTCGTGAAGACGATGCGCGCCAGCATCCTGGTGCTCGGGCCGCTGCTCGCCCGCTTCGGCGAGGCGACGGTGTCGCTGCCGGGCGGCTGCCAGATCGGCTCGCGCCCGGTCGACCAGCACATCAAGGGCCTGCAGGCGATGGGCGCGGACATCCGCGTCGAGCACGGCTACATCCTCGCCAGGGCGGCGCGGCTGAAGGGCGCGCGCATCACGACCGACATGGTCACGGTCACCGGCACCGAGAACCTGCTGATGGCCGCGACGCTGGCCGAGGGCGAGACCATCCTCGAGAACGCCGCGCAGGAGCCCGAGATCCCCGACCTCGCCGAGCTGCTGATCGCGATGGGCGCGCGCATCGAGGGCCACGGCACGAGCCGCATCCGCATCCAGGGCGTCGAGGGCCTGCACCCGCCGGCGCGGCCGCACCGCATCGTGCCCGATCGCATCGAGGCCGGCACCTTCCTCTGCGCGGTGGCCGCGGCCGGCGGCGACGTCACGCTGCGCGACGCCGAGGCGGCGCACCTGGAGGCGGTGATCGAGAAGCTGCGCGAGGCCGGCGTCTCGATCGAGGCGGGCGACCGCTGGATCCGCGTGCGCTCGCCGATGGGCGAGGCCGGCGGCCGGCTGCGCGCCGTCAGCCTGCGCACCAGCGAGTACCCGGCCTTCCCGACCGACATGCAGGCCCAGTTCATGGCCGTCGACTGCATCGCCCAGGGCACCGCGACCGTCACCGAGACGATCTTCGAGAATCGCTTCATGCATGTCGACGAGCTGCGCCGCCTGGGCGCGCGCATCGAGATCGACGGCAAGCACGCGGTGGTCGCGGGCGTCGAGCGGCTGTCGGGCGCGACCGTGATGGCCACCGACCTGCGCGCCTCGGCGAGCCTCGTGATCGCCGGCCTCGTCGCCGACGGCCAGACCATCGTCGACCGCATCTACCACCTGGACCGCGGCTACGACCGCATGGAAGCCAAGCTGCAGCGCCTCGGCGCGGACATCGAGAGAGTGAAGTGACCCCCACCACGACGACGCCCATGCTCACGCTCGCCCTGTCCAAGGGCCGCATCTTCGAGGAGACCCTCCCGCTGCTGGCGGCCGCCGGCATCGAGGTGACCGAGGATCCGGAGAAGACGCGCAAGCTGATCCTCGCGACCAACCAGCCCGACGTGCGCGTCGTGCTGGTGCGCGCGACCGACGTGCCCACCTATGTCCAGCACGGCGGCGCCGACGTCGGCGTCGCGGGCAAGGACGTGCTGATCGAGCACGCCGCCGGCGCCGACGGCAACGGCGGGCTCTACCAGCCGCTGGACCTGCGCATCGCCAGGTGCCGCATGAGCGTGGCCACGCGCGCGGACTTCGACTACGAAGCCGCGGTCAAGCAGGGCTCGCGCATCCGCGTCGCGACGAAGTACACCGCCGTCGCGAGCCGCCACTTCGCCGACAAGGGCGTGCACGTCGACCTCATCAAGCTCTACGGCTCGATGGAGCTCGCGCCGCTCACCGGCCTGGCCGACGCGATCGTCGACCTCGTCTCGACCGGCTCGACGCTGAAGGCGAACCGCCTGGTGGAGGTCGAGCGCATCATGGACATCTCCTCCCGCCTGGTCGTCAACCAGGCCGCGCTCAAGCTCAAGCGCGAGCGCATCCGCCGGCTGATCGACGCCTTCGCGGGCGCGATCGACAAGAACGCCTGACGCCTCCAACTCCACCGACGCCACTGCCATGCCGGTCCAGATCCGCCAGCTCGCCACGTCCATCGCCGATTTCGAAGCCCGCTTCGCCGAGCTGCGCCATTGGTCCGAGGAGGCCGACCATGCGATCGAGGAGCGCGTCGCCGCGATCCTCGCCGACGTGCGCGCGCGCGGCGACGCCGCGGTGCTCGAGTACACGGCGCGCTTCGACGGCCTGCAGGCCGACGCCGTCGCCGGCCTGGAACTGGCCCGTGACGAGCTGGAGGCCGCGTTCGAGGCGATCACGCCGGCGCAGCGGGCGGCGCTGGAATCGGCGGCGCGGCGGGTGCGGTCGTACCACGAACGCCAGCTCGAGGCCTGCGGCCGCAGCTGGCAATACCGCGACGAGGACGGCACGCTGCTCGGCCAGAAGGTGACGCCGCTCGATCGCGTCGGCATCTACGTGCCGGGCGGCAAGGCCGCCTACCCGTCCAGCGTGCTGATGAACGCGGTGCCGGCGCAGGTCGCCGGCGTCGGCGAGATCGTGATGGTCGTCCCGACGCCGCGCGGCGAGCGCAACCCCCTCGTGCTGGCCGCGGCCTACGTCGCCGGCGTGCATCGCGCGTTCACGGTCGGCGGCGCGCAGGCCGTGGCCGCGCTCGCGTACGGCACCGCGACCATCCCGGCCGTCGACAAGATCACCGGCCCCGGCAACGCGTACGTCGCGAGCGCGAAGCGCCGCGTGTTCGGCCAGGTGGGCATCGACATGATCGCCGGTCCGAGCGAGATCCTCGTGCTCGCGGACGGCACGACGCCGGCCGACTGGGTCGCGATGGACCTGTTCAGCCAGGCCGAGCACGACGAGCTCGCGCAAAGCATCCTGCTGTGTCCCGACGCCGGCTACGTCGAGCAGGTCAAGGCGGCGATCGACCGCCTGCTGCCCGACATGCCGCGCCGCGACGTGATCCGCGCGTCGCTCGAGGGCCGCGGCGCCCTGATCCACACGCATTCCATGGACGAGGCGTGCGCGATCAGCAACCGCATCGCGCCGGAGCACCTGGAGGTCAGCAGCGCCGACCCGCACCGGTGGGAGCCGCAGCTGAGGCATGCCGGCGCCATCTTCCTCGGCGCGTACACGAGCGAGAGCCTGGGCGACTACTGCGCCGGCCCCAACCACGTCCTGCCCACCTCGGGCACGGCGCGCTTCTCGTCGCCGCTGGGCGTCTATGACTTCCAGAAGCGCAGCAGCCTGATCGAGGTGAGCGAGGCCGGGGCCCAGGTACTCGGGCCGGTCGCGGCCGAGCTCGCGTACGGCGAGGGGCTGCAGGGACATGCCCGGGCCGCAGAGCTGCGGCTGAAGAACACCTGATCTTTCGCGACACTGAGTTCGTGCAACACGAATTCAGTGTGACACGAAGTTCGTGTATTCTTCGATCCAAAGACTGGATCCGCGATGAAGAACGTCACCGTCACCATGGAAGACCAGGTCGCCGACTGGGCACGGATGGAAGCCGCTCGCCGCAACACAAGCGTCTCGCGCCTCATCGGCGAGCTGTTGGCGGAGAAGATGCGCCACGACGATTCCTACGAACGCGCGATGCGCGAGGCGCTGGAGTTCCAGAGCTTCGGGCGCTCGGACGGCAGCCGCTTCGAGCGCGGGGCGAACCGGTGAGCGCGGTGCCGGCCTCCGCGCCGCCCCGGGTCTTCATCGACACGGGGGTCCTGCTGCACTGCGTGGACGACCATGACACGCGGCGCCGTGATCGCGCGCGAGCCTGGCTCTCGAGCTGCTGGACGGCGCGTTGCGGCCGCACGAGCATGCAGGTCCTCTCCGAGTTCTATGCCCACGCCCGCCGGCACTTCCCGACCGCGATCTCGGCGGGAGACGCCCGCGCGTTCGTGCGCCGCTACCAGCACTGGAAGCCCTGGATCGTCGACCAGGCCACCATCGACACGGCCTGGGCGATCGAAAGCCGCCACGAGCTCCCCTACTTCGACGCGCTGATCCTGGCAGCCGCGCAGCAGCAGGAGTGCCGCTTCATCGCCTCCGACCGCTGGGTGCACGGGCGGCAGATCGAGACGGTGACCGTGGTCGACCCGTTCGCATCCTCCTTCGACGCCCTGGACACGATGGGAACCCCCGCATGACGACAGCCCTCTCCGCCCGCATGTCCCGCTACCTCCGCGCCGACGTCCAGGGCATGCACGGCTACGCCGTCCAGCCCAGCGCCGGCTTCGTCAAGGTCGACACGATGGAGAACCCGTTCCCGCTGCCGCCCGACCTGCGGCGCGCGCTGGGCGAGCGGCTCGCCGAGGTCGCGCTCAACCGCTACCCGGCCGAACGCGGCGACGTGCTGCGCGCCGAGCTCGCGAAATGCGCCCGCATGCCGGGCGACTGCGACATCATGCTGGGCAACGGCTCCGACGAGCTGATCAGCCTGCTGACGCTGGCCGCCGACGTGCCGGGCAACGTGGTGCTCGCGCCGGTGCCGGGCTTCGTGATGTACGAGATGGCGGCCAGGCTGCAGGGCCTGAAGTTCGTCGGCGTGCCGACGACGGCCGACTTCGAGCTCGACGGCCCCGCGATGCTCGCCGCGATCCGCGAGCACCAGCCGGCCATCGTCTGGCTCGCCTACCCGAACAACCCGACCGCGAACCTGTGGGACGACGCCGTCATCGACGCGATCATCGAGGCCGCGCCCGGCCTGGTCGTGATCGACGAGGCCTACCAGCCGTTCGCGGCGCGCGGCTCGCTCGAGCGCCTGCGCCGCCACGAGCACGTGCTGCTGATGTGCACGATGAGCAAGTTCGGCCTCGCGGGCGTGCGCATCGGCTACCTCGTCGGTCGCAGGCCGCTGATCGCCGAGATCGACAAGCTGCGCCCGCCGTTCAACGTCAGCGTGCTCAATTGCGAGGCGGCGCTGTTCGCGCTCGAGCATGCCGACGAATACGCGCGCCAGGCCGCGACGATCCGCGCCGAGCGCGCGAAGCTGTTCGACGCGCTCGCGGCGACGCCCGGCGTGAAGCCGTTCCCGAGCGAGGCCAACATGATCCTCGCGCGCGTGCCCGACGCGAAGCGCGTCTTCGAGGGCATGAAGGCGCGCGGGGTGCTGGTCAAGAACGTGTCGGGCCTGCACCCGCTGCTCGCCAACTGCGTGCGCATCACCATCGGCACGCCCGACGAGAACCCGTTGACCCTCGCCGCGCTGCGCGGCGCCCTGCAAGAGCTCGGCGACCTGGAGAAAGCTGAATGACCATCGCCCCGTCACCGGCCCGCGTGGCCGCCGTCCAGCGCGACACCAAGGAAACGAAGATCAAGGTGCGCGTCAACCTCGACGGCACCGGCACCGCCCGCCTGCAGACGGGCATCGGCTTCTTCGACCACATGCTCGACCAGATCGCGCGCCACGGGCTGATCGACCTCGAGATCCATGCCGACGGCGACCTGCACATCGACGGCCACCACACCGTCGAGGATGTCGGCATCACCCTCGGCCAGGCCGTCGCGCAGGCGGTCGGCGACAAGAAGGGCCTGACGCGCTACGGCCACGCCTACGTGCCGCTGGACGAGGCGCTCTCGCGCGTGGTGGTCGACTTCTCGGGCCGCCCCGGCCTGCACATGGACGTGAAGTTCACTTCCGGCTCGGTCGGCGCGTTCGACACCCAGCTCGCGTTCGAGTTCTTCCAGGGCTTCTCGAACCACGCGGGGGTGTCGCTGCACATCGACAACCTGAAGGGCCACAACGCGCATCACCAGTGCGAGACGATCTTCAAGGCGTTCGGGCGCGCGCTGCGCATGGCGATGACGCTCGACGAGCGTTCCGCGGGCGTGATCCCGTCGACGAAGGGCTCGCTGTGACCACGGGCGGACGAGGGGCCCCTTCGACGGTCGCCGTCGTCGACTACGGCATGGGCAACCTGCGCTCGGTGGCGCAGGCGGTCATGAAGGCGGCGGAGGGGCAGGGGGTCGACGTCGTCATCGCGCGCACGGCCGACGAGGTGCTGGCGGCCGAGCGCGTCGTGCTGCCGGGCCAGGGCGCGATCCGCGACTGCCTGCGCGAGCTGCGCGACTCGGGCATGCAGGACGCGGTGCTCGACGCGGCCGCGCGCAAGCCGCTGCTGGGCGTGTGCGTGGGCATGCAGATGCTGCTCGATCGCAGCGAGGAGCAGGGCCAGCCCGGCCTCGGGCTGATCCCGGGCGAGGTGCGGCGCTTCCGCCTCGAGGGCCGCCTGCAGGACGACGGCAGCCGCTACAAGGTGCCGCAGATGGGCTGGAACCGCGTGCGGCAGGACGTCGCGCATCCGCTGTGGGCGGGCATTCCGGACGGCTCCTGGTTCTACTTCGTCCACAGCTTCTATGCGACGACCGTTGATCCGGCTCACGGCGCGGGCACGACCGACTACGGCGGGCGCTTTACCTCTGCCGTGGCCCGGGATAACATTTTCGCCACCCAATTCCACCCCGAGAAGAGCGCGGCCCTGGGCCTGCGGCTCTATCGCAACTTCCTGCACTGGACGCCCTGACGGGGCCCGCGCGTCATGCTGTTGATTCCCGCGATCGATCTGAAGGACGGCCACTGCGTCCGCCTCGAACAGGGCGACATGTCCGCCGCCACCAGCTTCGGCGACGATCCTGCCGCGATGGCCCGGCGATGGCTGGAGGCCGGGGCCCGCCGGCTGCACCTGGTCGACCTGAACGGCGCGTTCGCCGGCAAGCCGGTCAACGAATCGGCGGTCAAGGCGATCATCAAGGAAGTCGACGGCCGCATCCCCATCCAGCTGGGCGGCGGCATCCGCGACCTCGACACCATCGAGCGCTACCTCGACGACGGCCTGAGCTACATCATCATCGGCACGGCCGCGGTCAAGAGCCCGGGCTTCCTGAAGGACGCCTGCACCGCGTTCGGCGGCCACATCATCGTCGGCCTGGACGCCAAGGACGGCAAGGTCGCGACCGACGGCTGGAGCAAGCTCACCGGCCACGAGGTCGTCGACCTGGCGCTCAAGTTCCAGGACTACGGCGTCGAGGGCGTGATCTACACCGACATCGGCCGCGACGGGATGCTCACGGGCATCAACATCGAGGCCACCGTGAAGCTCGCGCAGGCGCTCACGATCCCGGTGATCGCCTCGGGCGGCCTGTCGGGGCTGGCCGACATCGAGCAGCTGTGCGCGGTCGAGTCCGAGGGCGTCGAAGGCGTGATCTGCGGCCGCTCGATCTACACGGGCGCGCTCGACTTCGCGCACGCGCAGTCGCGCGCCGACGAACTCCTCGCCGAGTGACCCTGCGCCCGCGGGCGCTTCTCCACCCCGAAAGGCGGCGGGCTCGTCCCGCCGGAGCGCCATGCTCGCCAAACGCATCATCCCCTGCCTGGACGTGACCGGCGGCCGCGTCGTCAAAGGCGTGAACTTCGTCGAGCTGCGCGATGCCGGCGACCCGGTCGAGATCGCGGCCCGATACAACGAGCAGGGCGCCGACGAACTGACCTTCCTCGACATCACCGCGACCAGCGACGGCCGCGACCTCATCCTGCCCATCATCGAGGCGGTGGCCTCGCAGGTCTTCATCCCGCTGACGGTGGGCGGCGGCGTGCGCGAGGTCGCCGACGTGCGCCGGCTGCTCAACGCGGGCGCGGACAAGGTGAGCTTCAACTCCGCGGCGGTCGCCAACCCGCAGGTGATCGCCGAGGCCTCGGATCGGTACGGCGCGCAGTGCATCGTCGTGGCGATCGACGCCAAGCGCCGCAGCGACGAGGACGCCGCGACGCGCGGCCCGGGCTGGGACGTCTACACCCACGGCGGCCGCAAGAACACCGGCCTCGACGCGGTCGAGTGGGCGCGCGAGATGGCGCGCCGCGGCGCCGGCGAGATCCTGCTCACCAGCATGGACCGCGACGGCACGCGCGCCGGCTTCGACCTCGCGCTGACCCGCGCCGTCGCGGATGCCGTGCCGGTGCCGGTGATCGCCTCGGGCGGCGTCGGCAGCCTCGAGCACCTGGCCGACGGCGTGCAGCAGGGCGGCGCCGACGCCGTGCTCGCGGCGAGCATCTTCCACTACGGCCAGCACACCGTCGGCGAGGCCAAGGCGCTGATGGCGGCGCGCGGCATCCCGGTGCGCCGATGAGGCCTGCGGCCAAGCGCGACGCGGCCCCGGGCGCACCCGTCGCGGGACGGCCCGGCGCGAAGGCGAAGCCGCATCCCGGCGGTCCG
>DASVLN010000238.1:0-4498 GCA_036384855.1 Burkholderiaceae bacterium
ACTGCCACCACGACGACGATCCCGCCGCCCTTGCCCGCGACGCCGCGGTGGCGCAGGCGCTCGAGGCCGACGGGCGCCGGCTCGAGACGGCCAAGGACCATGTCGTCTTCGAGCGCTCCGAGCTGCTGACGGGCGCCGGCAAGCCCTATGGCGTGTTCACGCCGTACAAGAACGCGTGGCTCCAGCGGCTGCAGGCGCATCCCGAGGCGATCGCGCCGCATCGCAGCGACAGCGGCGCCGGGGCGCTGGCGGCGCTCCCGGCGGCGCTAGCCTCGCCCTGGCGCGGCGGGGCCGCGGTGCCCGAGCTCGCCGAGTTCGGCTTCGAGCCGCCCGACGACCGCCTCGCCGACGCCGGCCTGCACCCCGGCAGCGCGGGCGGCGAGGCGCTGCTGGGCGACTTCCTGGAGCACCTCGATGACTACGACGCCGTCCGCGATTTCCCCGCCCGGGCCGGCTGCAGCCACCTGGGCGTGCACCTGCGCTTCGGCACGCTGTCGATCCGCCGGCTGGCGGCGTTGGCGCTGCAGCGCGTCGAGGGCGGCAGCCGCGGGGCGCAGACCTGGCTGTCGGAGCTGGTCTGGCGCGACTTCTTCCAGCAGGTGCTGCACCACCATCCGCATGTCGTCGGGCATGCATTCCGGCCCGAGTTCGAGCACCTGCGCTGGGAACGCGGCGCCCACGCCGATGCCGCGTTCGAGGCCTGGTGCGCCGGCCGCACCGGCTATCCGCTGGTCGACGCGGGCATGCGCCAGCTGGCCGCGACCGGCTACATGCACAACCGCCTGCGCATGGTGACGGCCAGCTTCCTCGCGAAGGACCTCGGCATCGACTGGCGCCGGGGCGAGGCCTGGTTCGCGCAACTGCTCAACGACTTCGAGCTCGCCTCCAACAACGGCAACTGGCAGTGGGCGGCGTCCACCGGCTGCGACGCCCAGCCCTGGTTCCGCATCTTCAACCCGGTGACGCAGAGCGAGCGCTTCGACCCCGACGGCGCCTTCATCCGCCGCTGGGTGCCCGAGCTCGCGAAGCTGCCGGCCAAGGCGATCCACGCGCCCTGGCAGGCGCCGGCGGACGTGCTGGCCGCGGCCGGCATCGAGCTGGGACGCGACTACCCGCGCCCCGTCGTCGACCACGCGCGGGCCCGCGAGAAGACGCTCGCCCGCTACGGCTCGCGCGGCGGCGCCCGACCCCGCGGCGAGACCCCGACGTAGGCGCGCAGCGCCGAGGCCCTTCCCGGCGCTGCCGCTTGGGCGACCCAAGCGAGACACGCGGGAGCGGCGGATCTGGCTTGGCCAGTCCGCTCGCGGCCGGCCCCCTCGGGGAGCGAAGGCGGCAAAGGGCTCGCGCGAGCGAGACCCCGCCGTAGCGGCTCGCGGCATGCTTGCCGCGAGCCCCCGGAGCGCCAGCGACCGTGGGGGCTAGAACAGTTCCACGTCGCTGACGCGCTTGTCATCCTCGATCACGCCCTGGCGCATCAGCTCGGCATGGTTGCTGACCTGGTTGCGGCCGTTGTGCTTGGCGTGATAGACGGCGCGGTCGGCGCGCTCGAAGGCGGCGGCGGGCGTGTCGCCGACCTCGATGGCCGTGAAGCCGACGCTGACGGTGATGCGGCCGGCCTGGGGGAAGGCGTAGTCCTCGACCACGCCGCGGAAGCGCTCCAGCGCGGCGCCGGCGTCCGCCTCGTCGCTGCACAGCAGCAGCACGACGAACTCCTCGCCGCCGAACCGGTAGAGCTGGTCCGAGAAGCGGAAGCAGCCGCGCATGATGCGCGACAGCAGCAGCAGCACCTCGTCGCCGATCAGGTGGCCGAAGCGGTCGTTGACGTTCTTGAAGTGGTCGATGTCGATCACGCCCAGCCAGTAGCGCGAGCCCGAGGCATGGCGGCGCTCGCCGTCATCCAGCTTGGCGTCGAGCAGCGGCAGCGACGAGACCTTGTAGAAGCTGTCGTCGAAGATCTTGCGGTTCAGCAGCCCGGTGAGCGTGTCGCGCTCGCTGTAGTCGAGCAGCGACTGCACGTTGCGGTAGATGCGCAGCACGCCGAACACGAGGCGGCGCGTCTTCGGGCCCACCGAGCGCAGGGTCTGCAGCTCGACCACGCCGACCACGCCGGTGTCGGAGACGACCGGGAACAGCGTCGTGACCGCATCGCCGTCCTTGGAGGTGATGACCTGCGTGGTGGTCATGCACTCGAGCCAGGTCGGGCGCTCGTCGGCGCGCGGCAGCGCGTTCAGGTCGACCCAGGCGGGATCGGCGGTGGCGGCCGGCGAATCGGCCAGCAGCGTCGCGCGATTGAGCCACCGTTCCGAGCCCGGATCGCCCACCAGCCGGTAGATCGCCACGCGCCGCGGCGCGAGCAGATCCCGGATGGAATAGGCCAGGCTGACGTCGAGCGTGTCGCGGTCGCGCAGCCCGGTCAGCGAGGCAAGGTGGTCGATGATTTCCGGCATTGGAGGATGAGAGCGTGTCGACCCTGATATCGGAGGCTGCCGGCGGGACTGTAGGCAGAACGTTCAGGCCGGCATCGCCTTGGCGACATTCTGCTGGATCAACGCGATCAATTGCTCTTCATCATACGGCTTGCCGAGGTAATGGTTCGCCCCGAGCTGCATGGCCAGGTCGCGGTGCTTCTGGGCGATGCGCGACGTGATCATGATGACCGGCAGGTCCTGCCAGCGCGGGTCGTGGCGGACGTTGCGCAGCAGGTCGAAGCCGTCCATGCGCGGCATCTCGATGTCGGTGAGCATGACGGTCGGGCGCTCGACCTCGAGCTGCTCGAGCGCATCCAGGCCGTCCTTGGCCACCGTGACGCGGAAGCCTTCCCGCGTGAGCAGCCGCTGCGTGACGCGGCGCACCGTGAGCGAGTCGTCGACCACGAGCACCAGCGGCGCGCGCACCTCCTCGACTTCCTGCACGATCTCCGGCACCAGCGGCGCGGCGCCCTCGGCGCCCGGGCGCTGGCCGTAGAACGCGGCGAGCGCGACCGGGTTGTAGATCGGGACGACCTCGCCGGTGGCCAGCAGCGACATGCCCGCGAGGCCCGGCAGGCGCGCGAGCTGCGGCCCGAGGTTCTTCACGACCACTTCCTGGTTGCCCATGACCTGGTCGACGTGCAGGGCGACCCGCTGCTCGGCGCTTCGCACCAGCACGACCTGCGTCGTCCGGCCCACCAGCGTGCCGTGGGTCGACGCCTGCAGCAGCGCGCCGAGCCAGAAGAACGGGACGTCGTTGACGCCGTCGCGGTACTGGCCGGTCGCATAGGCCTGCTCGACCTCGCCCACCGGCGCGCGCCGCACGACCTCGACCAGCGAGGCCGGGATCGCCACCGTCAGCTCGCCGCAGCGCAGCTGCACGACGCGCGTCACGGCGGTCGTCAGCGGCAGCAGCAGCGTGAAGGCCGTGCCGCGGCCGGCGGCCGATGCCGTCTCGATGCGGCCGCCCAGCGCGGTGACGTCGTTGCGCACGGCGTCCATGCCCACGCCGCGGCCGGCGAGCTCGGTCACCTCCTCGGCGGTCGAGAAGCCGGGCGTGAAGATCAGGTTCGCGAGTTCGGCGTCCGTCGGATGCGCGTCCGGCGCGATCAACCCGTTGCGCCGGCCCTTGGCCTCGATGCGCTGCAGGTCGAGGCCGCGGCCGTCGTCGCGGATCTGGATCCGCACCTCGTTGCCCTGCTGCGCGAGCGCGACGTCGATGGTGCCGACCGGATCCTTGTCCAGCACGCGGCGGCTGTCGCCGTCCTCGATGCCGTGCACGACGGCATTGCGCAGCACGTGCTCGAAGGCGCCGGCCATGCGATCCAGGACACTTCGATCCAGCTCGATCGAGCTGCCTTCCACGTTCAGGCGAACCTGCTTGGACGTCTCCTTGGCAGCCTGGCGCACGACGCGGTACAGGCGCTCGGACAGCGTGTCGAACGGCACCATGCGGGCGCGCAGCAGGTCTTCCTGCAGCCCGCGCGTCAGGCGCGCCTGGGAGGCCATCTCGTCTTCGGCCGACTGCACCGTCTGCTGCAGGCTGCGCTGCACGGTGGCCACGTCGTTGACCGACTCGGCCATCATCCGCGTCAATTCCTGGAAGCGCGTGAACCGGTCCATCTCGAGCGGGTCGAACTCGACCGACGACGAGCGGCTCGCCTCCAGGCGCGAGGCGATCTGCGACTCGGCCTGCAGCTCGATGTCGCGCAGCTGCCGGCGCAGGCGGTCCAGGTTTTCCGTCAGTTCGCGCAGCGAGCCGCGCATCTGGCCGACGTCGCTCTCCATGCGCGAGCGCGTGATGGAGACTTCGCCGGCCTGGTTGACGAGGCGGTCGAGCAGCGGGGCGCGCACGCGCACCATCGACGTCGCCGGGTTCGCGGCGGCCGTCTCGACGGCCCGCACGACGCGCGACGGGTTGCTGGCGCTGAACCGGGCCCAGTCGATCGCCACCGACGGCGCGTGGGTCGCCAGCGGCGCGACCGCGGGCAGGGGCACGACCTCGACGGGAGGCTCCGCGGCGGGCACGG
>DASVLN010000239.1:0-6430 GCA_036384855.1 Burkholderiaceae bacterium
CGACGGTCGCGAACGCGCTCCACGCGAGCGCTGCCACGGCCAGGCGGAGGCGGGATGCGCGGCGCGCCGTCATTTCGGAGGCACCGCGGCCGCGATCGCGTCGTCGATCAGCCCCGCCTCGAGCTTGCGCCGCGTCTTGTAGCGGTCGCCGAAGTTCTTCAGGTTCTTGCTCGCCTCGTCCCATTTCTGCTGCGTCACCTGCTTCCAGTAGTTCTGCGTCCGCGAGGACAGCGAGTTGTACTGGAACTGCGCCGACGCGAGCGCCGTCTGGACGCTGCCCGGAAGCTCCGCGAAATGCACGCGCGCGCAGTGATCGGCGGCGTTGGCCTTGTCGACGGCGGCGTCGTACTCCTTGATCAGCGCATCCAGCATCGGCCCCTTCACGGCCTTGGTCAGCGCGCTGGCCTCGTCGGCGGTGATGCTCAGCGGGGACTTCGCGAGCAGGTCGGTCGCGTCCTTGCCGGTCTTCAGGCAGTAGGGCTTCAGCTTCTTCTTCAGGTCGTCGGTGATGTCGAGCTTGTCGATGTCCGACCCGCTGCGCTGCCCGAGGTCGATGCCCGTGGCGATCGTCACGCCGCTCGAGCTGCCCGACGCGTCGGGCACGTAGCCGTCGAGCTTGTCGCCCTCGCGCTCGCGGATGAAGGCCCAATCGACGTCGACCTTGCCGCCGTCGGCGCGCTTGGCCAGCGGCGCAGGGCAGACGAGCGCCGCCGCCTTGCCGTCGGCGCCGGGGGCGATGGCCGTGCCGTCAGGCAGCTTGGCTGCCGGCGGACCGCCGGCGGCGGTCGCGGCCGGCAGGCTGGGCGCATGCGAATCGTTGACGCCGGACGTCCCCGGCGTGTCGCCGAGGCGCGCGGTGGTGTTCGGGTCGGCCGCATCGTTGCGCCCGAGCGGCCCCGGCGTGCGGGCGGGGACGGCGATCGGCGAGGCGGGCTGGCCTTGGACGCCGGGAACGCGTGTATCAGCGATGACGGACTCCCCTCGGGATGGGCAATGCGGGCGATACTACCCCGAGGCGAACCCGTCGGCGCCCGCGTCGTTCCGGGCCGCTGCCGTCAGGGGCGGCGCGCGCGGTGGCCGCAGGCGCTCAGAGCGTGAACTCGTAGTCGATCGCCAGCGGCGCGTGGTCGCTGAAGCGCTGCTCGAGGTAGATGTGCTCCCTGCGCGCGAGCGCCGCGACGCCGGGCGTGGCGAGGTGGTAGTCGAGGCGCCAGCCCACGTTCTTCGCCCAGGCCTGGCCGCGGTTGCTCCACCACGTGTACTGCTCGGCGCGGTCGTTGAGCGTGCGGAAGACGTCGACGAGGCCGCCGTCGGTCAGCAGCTTCGTCATCCAGGCGCGCTCCTCGGGCAGGAAGCCGGAGTTCTTCTGGTTGCCCTTCCAGTTCTTGAGGTCGATTTCCTTGTGGGCGATGTTGATGTCGCCCACGAGGATGAACTCGCGCTGCGCCTTCAGCGCCATCAGGTGCGGGTAGATGACGTCGAGGAAGCGGAACTTGGCGGCCTGGCGCTCCTCGCCGGACGAGCCGCTCGGGAAGTAGCAGCTGATGATGCTCAGCTTCTCGAAAGGATGCTTGAGCCCCGCGCCGGGCTTGTCGAAGCGCATCTCGACGTAGCGGCCCTCGTCGTCGAACTCCTGCTCGCCGAAACCGGTGAGCACCTCGGTCGGCGCGACGCGACTGTACAGGCCCACGCCGGAGTAGCCCTTCTTCAGTGCGTAGTGGAAGCGGCCGGCCATGCCGTCGACGGTGTCGAAGACCTCGTGCACGTGCTCGTGCTGCGCCTTCACCTCCTGCACGCCCATACAATCGGCCTTCATCGTCTCGGCCCATTGCAGGAAGCCCTTGTTGTGGGCGGACCGGATGCCGTTCAGGTTCAGGGTGACGAGGCGAAATCCCAAGGGTGATCCTCCAAATGACCGACATTGCCGCCACCGACGCGCTCGCGCAGGACTTCGTCCGCTTCTCGATGGAGGCCGGCGTGCTGCGGTTCGGCGACTTCACGACGAAGGCCGGACGGCAGTCGCCGTATTTCTTCAACGCCGGGCTGTTCGACGACGGCGACAAGCTCATGCGGCTGGGCGAATTCTATGCACGCCGCATCCTCGCGTCCGGCATCGCGTTCGACATGCTGTTCGGGCCGGCCTACAAGGGCATCACGCTGGCGGCGGCCGTGGCCATCGGCCTGACGCGGCACGGCCGCAACGTCGGCTACGCCTACAACCGCAAGGAGGCCAAGGCGCACGGCGAAGGCGGCACGCTGGTCGGCGCGCCGGTGCGCGGCCGGGTGCTGATCATCGACGACGTGATCACCGACGGCGCCTCCAAGCGCGAGGCCGCCGACCTGATCCGCGCCGCGGGCGCCGAGCCCGTGGGCGTCGCGATCATGATGGACCGCCAGGAACGCGCCCGCGACGAGGGCGAGGATCGCCGATCCGGCGTGCAGTACGTCGAGCAGACGCTGGGCCTGCGCGTGGTCTCGGTCGCGACGCTGGCAGACCTGATGGCGATGCTGTCGACGACCGGCGACCCGGCGCTGGCCGCCAACGCCGCGCGCGTCGCCGCCTACCGCGCCCGCTACGGGATCGACCAGTAACCGGCCACAGCCAGGAGCAGCACCCATGACCGCCCTCGACCGACCCCTCCGTCGCGCGGGGCGCGCGGCGATCCTGCTGGCCATGGGCGCCGCATGCGCGCCCGCGGGCGCGATGGCCGTCAAGTACCAGTGCATCGGCTACCGGCCGCTCACCGCCGAGCTCACGCCGCGCGACGGCCACGTGCAGTTCGAGGGCCACGACTGGCGCCTGCGCCGCGTCGCGGCGGGCGGCGGCCAGGCCCGCTACGTCGGCCGCGAGGTCACGATCACGGCGAAGCAGCGCGAGCTCACGCTGGTGCACGGCGACGAGACGCTGCGCTGCGTGCTGCTGTCCGACGCGGTGCAGGAATTCGCGCCGCATCCGCCAGGCGCGGCGTCGGCGGCCTCGGCGCCGCAGCGCTGACACGGCGCGAGGGGCCGACGCGGCGACGACGCGCGTCCCGTGCGCTTCAGACCCCGAGCTTCTTCTTCAGCAGCTCGTTGACCTGCGCCGGGTTGGCCTTGCCCTTGCTGGCCTTCATCGCCTGGCCGACGAGGGCCTGGAAGGCCTTGTCCTTGCCGGCGCGGAACTCGTCGACCGACTTCTGGTTCGCGGCCAGCACGCCGTCGATGATCGCCTCGAGCGCACCGGCGTCGTTGCTCGTGCGCAGGTCGAGCCGGTCGATGGTCTCGTCGACGTTGCCCGCCGTGCCCTTCTCGCGCGTCCACAGCGCGTCGAAGACCTTGCGCGCGGCGTTGTTCGAGACGGTGCCGTCCTGGATCCGCTGGATCAGCGTGGCGAGCAGCGGCGCCTCCACCGGACTCTCGGCGATGTCGCGGCCCTCGGCGTTCAGCCGCCGCGAGAGTTCGCCCATCACCCAGTTGGCGACCAGCTTGGCCGGCGCGCCGGCGTCGCGCGCGGCCTCGTAGTAGCGCGCGACCGCGAGCGACTGCGTCATCATCGCGGCGTCGTACTCGGGCAGGCCGTCGTCGCGCACGAAGCGGGCGGCCATCACGCCGGGCAGCTCCGGCATCGCCGCGCGCACCTCGTCGACCCACGCGCGCGAGATCACGAGCGGCGGCAGGTCGGGGTCGGGGAAGTAGCGGTAGTCCTGCGCGTCCTCCTTGGTGCGCATCATGCGCGTCTCGCCCGTGTCGGGGTCGAACAGCACGGTGGCCTGCTGGATCTTGCGGCCGTCCTCGATCTCGTCGATCTGCCAGTTGATCTCGTAGTCGATCGCCTGCTGCAGGAAGCGGAAGCTGTTGAGGTTCTTGATCTCGCGCCGCGTGCCGAAGGGTTGGCCCGGCTTGCGCACCGAGACGTTGGCGTCGCAGCGAAACGAGCCCTCCTGCATGTTGCCGTCGCAGATGCCGAGCCAGACGACCAGCGCGTGCAGCGCCTTCGCGTACTCGACGGCCTCGGTGGTGGAGCGCATGTCGGGCTCGGTGACGATCTCCAGCAGCGGCGTGCCGGCGCGGTTCAGGTCGATGCCCGACCACTCGCCCTCGTGGACCGACTTGCCGGCGTCCTCCTCGAGGTGGGCGCGCGTGAGCTTCACCGTGCGCGGCTGGCCGTCCAGCATGAACGAGACCGCGCCGCCCTGGACGACCGGGATCTCGTACTGGCTGATCTGGTAGCCCTTGGGCAGGTCGGGGTAGAAATAGTTCTTGCGGGCGAAGATGGACAGCGGCGCCACGGTCGCGCCGACCGCGAGGCCGAACTTGATCGCGCGCTCGACCGCGCCGCGATTGAGCACCGGCAGCGTGCCGGGCAGCGCGAGGTCGACCGCCGAGGCCTGCGTGTTGGGCGCGGCGCCGAACTGCGTCGACGCGCCCGAGAAGATCTTGCTGACGGTGGAGAGCTGCGTGTGGGTCTCGAAGCCGATCACGACTTCGTAGCCGCGGATGAGGGTGCTCATGATGGAACGCGGTCCTTGGGAATCGGGGGCGTCGCGAGGTCGTCGCGGCGTCCGGAGGAAGGGAGTTCGGGATCGGGCGCGGCGGCGCGGCGCAGCGCCTCGGCGGCCTGCAGCGCACCGGTGACGGCGGCCTCGCAGCGGCGCGCGTAGTCGGGATTCAGCTCGACGCCCTGCGCGTGGCGCCCGAGCGCGATGGCCGCCGCCAGCGTGGTGCCGGAGCCGGCGAACGGATCGAGCACGACGTCGCCGGGGTCGGTGAACAGCTCGATGAACCAGCGCGGCAGCGCTTGCGGGAAGGCCGCGCTGTGGCCCTTGTTGCCGCACTCGGTCGCGAGGTGCAGGACGTTCGTGGGATAGGCGCGCTCGCGGCCCTGCCAGTTGGCGACGTTCTTGCCGAACGCGTTGCCCACGCGCGAATCGAAGCGCACGACGTCGTTGGCGCCCAGCGTCTTCAGGCGCGACTGCGCCCAGTCGCCCATCGGCACCATCACGGCGTCCTGGTTCATCTTGAAGCGCCTCTCGCGCGTGAAGTGCAGGCAGCGCTCCCACGCGTCGCGGAAGCGGTTGGGCCACTTGCCGGGAAAGCAGTTGCGCTTGTGCCAGACGTATTCCTCGGTCCACAGCCAGCCCTGCTTCCTCATGGCCAGGATCAGCTCGAGGACGTAGGTGTGGCGCTCGCCGCCGACGACCTTTTCCTTGATGTTGACCACCAGCGAGCCGGAGGCCTTCAGCACGCGCGCGAACTGCTGCGCGCGCGGCAGGAACCAGTCGACGTAGTCGTCCGGGTGCACGCCGCCGTAGGTCGAGGCGCGCTGGTCGGCGTAGGGCGGCGAGGTGACGATGAGGTCGACCCGCTCGGCGGGCACCGCGCGCAAGACGTCCAGGCAGTCGCCCTCGACCACGGCGCCGCGGACGGGCGCGGGCATGGCGGCGAAGCGATCGGCCGGGGCGTTCATGTCGGCTGCAACGACCGGTCAGCGCGCGGCGGGCGCCAGCGTGTGGAAATCCGTCGCCTGTTGCAACGCGTGCGCGGCGTGCAGCAGCGTGCCCTCGGCGAAGTAGTTGCCCAGCAGCTGCAGGCCCACCGGCATGCCGCCGTCTCCCAGCCCCGCGGGCACGCTCATGCCCGGCAGGCCGGCGAGCGAGCCGGGCAGCGTGAAGATGTCGGCGAGGTAGTTCTTCACCGGGTCGTCGTTGCGCTCGCCGAGGGTCCACGCCACCGTCGGCGCCACCGGGCCGGCGATCAGGTCGCAGGACTTGAAGGCGGCCTGGAAGTCGTCGGCGATCATTCGACGCAGCTTCTGTGCCTGCAGGTAGTAGGCGTCGTAGTAGCCGTGGCTCAGCACGTAGGTGCCGATCATGATGCGGCGCTTGACCTCGGGGCCGAAGGCCTCGCTGCGCGACTTCTTGTACATGTCCAGCAGGTCGCCGTGGCTGGCCGTGCGATGGCCGTAGCGCACGCCGTCGTAGCGGCTCAGGTTCGAGCTCGCCTCGGCCGGCGCGATGATGTAGTAGACCGGGATCGACAGCTCGGTGCGCGGCAGCGAGACGTCGACCAGCGTCGCGCCCAGCTTCTCCATCTCGGCGAGCGCCGCGCGCACGCGGCCGTCGACGTCGGCGGCCAGCGCCGCCGGGAAGAACTCCTTCGGCAGCCCGATGCGCAGGCCCGCGAGCGGCCTTGCCGCGTTCGCGCCCGGGCGCGGCGCGAGCATCTGCGCGTGGAAGTCCTGCGGCGGGCGCTGCACGCTGGTGGCGTCGCGCTCGTCGAAGCCGCTCATCGCCGACAGCAGCAGGGCGCAGTCCTCGGCCGAGCGCGCGAGCGGCCCCGCCTGGTCGAGGCTGGACGCGAACGCGATCATGCCGAAGCGCGAGCACACGCCGTAGGTGGGCTTGATGCCCGTCGTGCCGGTGAAGCTGGCGGGCTGGCGGATCGAGCCGCC
>DASVLN010000240.1:0-4750 GCA_036384855.1 Burkholderiaceae bacterium
GGCCCCGCATGCGCGCCGCGCCGGGCGAAGCGCTGCATCCACACCGCCCGCATGCCGACGCGACGTGCCGCCAGCACGTTCTCCAGCGAATCCTCGACCAGGGTGCAGCGCGCCGGTGGCACTCCCAGGCGAACCGCGACCGCGCGCAGCATGCGCCGGTCGGGCTTGGGCCGCCAGTGGCCGAACATCGTCATGTCCTCGATGGAGAGGACTTCGTCGAACAGCCGCAGCGCGCCCAGCGCCCCGAGCACCCGCAGCGCGTAGGCGCGCGGCGCGTTGGTGAGCACGATGCGCCGGCCGCGCAGGCGCGCGACGGCGGCGAGGTCGTGGCGATGGCCCGTGACACGCTCCTCGAGCCCGGGAAAGCGGTGCGTCTCGAGCAGGAAGTGCGCCGGCCGCACGCCGTGGTGGCGGACGAGGCCCAGCATCGTCGAGCCGTAGCGGCGCCAGTAGCGCTCGCGCAGCGCGTCGGCCTCGGCGGGCGTGACGCCCAGCGTGTCGACGACGTAGGTGCGCATGGTGTCGTTCATCCGCGCGAACACCCACGCGCCGGCGTCGTGCAGCGTGTTGTCGAGGTCGAAGAGCCAGACGCGCCGGCCGCGGTCGCTCACCGGGCGCGGATCATCGTGCCGTAGGCCTGGTCGGTCAGGATCTCCAGCAGCATGGCGTGCGGCACGCGGCCGTCGATGATGTGCACGGCGTTGACCCCCGAGCGCGCGGCGTCCAGCGCCGAGGCGATCTTGGGCAGCATGCCGCCCGAGATCGTGCCGTCGGCGAACAGGGCGTCGATCTCGCGCGCCGACAGGTCCGTCAGCAGCTTGCCGGCCTTGTCCAGCACGCCGGGCGTGTTGGTCAGCAGCACCAGCTTCTCGGCGTGGAGCACCTCGGCCAGCTTGCCGGCGACGACGTCGGCGTTGATGTTGAAGCTCTGGTTGCCCTCGCCGAAGCCGATCGGGCTGACGACCGGGATGAACTGGTCGTCCTGCAGCGCCTTCACGACGGACGGGTCCACCGAGACGATGTCGCCGACCTGACCCACGTCGTGCTCGATCGACGGGTCGTCCTTGTCCTTCATCTTGAGCTTGCGCGCGCGGATCATCGCGCCGTCGAAGCCCGTCAGGCCGACCGCCTTGCCGCCGGCGCCGTTGATGAGGCCGACGATGTCCTGCTGCACCTCGCCGCCGAGCACCCATTCGACGACGTCCATCGTCTCCTGGTCGGTCACGCGCATGCCCTGGATGAAGGTGCCCTTCTTGCCGAGCTTGGACAGCGCCGTGTCGATCTGCGGGCCGCCCCCGTGCACGACCACCGGGTTGATGCCGACCAGCTTCAGCAGCACCACGTCCTCGGCGAAGTCCTGCTGCAGCGCCGGCTCCGTCATCGCGTTGCCGCCGTACTTGATGACCATCGTCTTGCCGTGGAACCTGCGGATGTACGGCAGCGCCTGGGCGAGGATCTCGGCCTTGTCGCGCGGGGCGATGTGCGACAGGTCGGCGTCGGGATGTGACGCGGCGGGGCTGGAGGGCGTGGGCGTGGTCATGCGCGGATTCTAGGGACCTTTCCGCGACCGCAGCATGTCGCCTCAGGGCCGCGTGTCGGCCGGAAACGGGCCGCGGACGTTGGAGGAGTACAGTCCCTTCGCATCATGAGACGCCTCGCCCCCACCCTCGCCGCCCTCGCCCTCGCCGCCGCCAGCGCGGCCGCCTTCGCCCAGGCGGTCGTCGCCGGCGAGGTCAAGAAGGTGGACAAGCCTGCCGGCCGCATCACGCTCAAGCATGCCGAGATCAAGCTCTACGACATGCCTCCGCTGACCGGCGCCTACAAGGTGCAGGATCCGTCCATGCTCGACAAGGTGCAGGTCGGCGACCACGTGAAATTCACGCTCGACCGCGTGAACTCGGTCTACACCATCACCAAGATCGACGTCATGAAGTGACGGCGGCGCCCGCGGGCGCCGCATCGCCTCAGAAGTGGATCCCGCGCATCATCTGCTGCAGCGCGACCGCTTCGGCCGAGAGCTTGGGCTTGCCGCCCTTGTCGCCCGCCGCGGCCTCGGAGTCGGGGAACATGCGGAACGTCGTGTTGCTGACGATCTGCGCGACGCGCGGCACGAAGGCGTGCAGCACCTCGCCGAACACGCCCAGGCGCGTCGCGATGCGCACCGGCTTCTCGACGCAGGCCTGCGCGATCATGTCGGCGGCCTCCTCCGGCGAGAGCGTGGGCACGTTGTTGTAGATCTTCGTGGGCGCGATCATCGGCGTGCGCACGAGCGGCATGTTGATCGTCGTGAAGGTGACGCCGACGTCGGCGTACTCGCTCGACGCGCAGCGCGTCCAGGCGTCCAGCGCGGCCTTGCTCGCGACATAGGCCGAGAAGCGCGGCGCGTTGGTCAGCACGCCGATCGAGCTGATGTTGACGACGTGGCCCTTGCGCTTGGCCACCATGCCGGGCAGCAGGCCCATCGTGACGCGCAGGCAGCCGAAGTAGTTCAGCTGCATCGTGCGCTCGTAGTCGTGGAAGCGGTCGTAGCTCGACTCGATCGCGCGCCGGATCGAGCGGCCGGCGTTGTTGACCAGGAAGTCGACGCCGCCGAACTGCTCGGTCAGCCAGCCGACGAAGGCCTTGCAGCCGGCCTCGTCGGCGATGTCCACGGAGTAGGTCTCCACGCGCGCGTCCGCGCGGCCGCCTTGCCTGGCGTAGGCGAGGATCTCGGCCTTGGCCTCGGCGAGCTTGCCCTCGTCGCGGGCGCAGATGATGGTGATCGCGCCCGCCTCGGCGAACTTGCAGGCCGCGGCCAGGCCGATGCCGGAGGAGCCGCCCGTCACCAGCACGACCTTGCCGGCGACGGTGCCCTTGAGGCTGTGGTCGATCTTCAGCGCCGGGTCGAGGTGGCGCTCCCAGTAGTCCCACAGGCGCCACGCGTAGTCGCGCAGCGGCGGGCACTCGATGCCGGAGCCCTTGAGCGCGGCGGTGGCCTCGCGGTTGTCGAAGCGGGTCGGGTAGTTGATGAAGCTCAGGATGTCCTCGGGCAGGCCGAGGTCCTTCATCACCGCGTTGCGCACCCGGCGCACCGGCGCGAGCGCCATCAGGCTCTTCTTCACGCCCTTCGGGACGAAGCCGAGCAGCGCGGCGTTCACGAACAGGTTCATCTTCGGCGCATGCGCGGCTTTCGCGAAGATGCCCAGCACGTCGCCCACGCGCAGGCCTTCCGGGTCGGTGAGGTGGTAGCAGCCGCCGCTGCGCCCGCCTTGCTGGTGGCTGATGTGGTCGAGCGCCGCGACGACGAAGTCCACCGGCACGATGTTCACGCGCCCGCCCTCGAGCCCGACGCCGGGCATCCAGGGCGGCAGGATCTGGCGCATGCGCTGGATCAGCTTGAAGAAGTAGTACGGGCCGTCGATCTTGTCCATCTCGCCCGTGCGCGAGTCGCCGACGACCACGGCGGGCCGATAGACCGTCCAGGGCACCTTGCACTCGCGGCGGACGATCTTCTCGGACTCGTGCTTGGTCGCGTAGTACGGGTGGTCGAGGTTCTCGGCCTCGTCGAACATGTCCTCGCGGAAGACGCCTTCGTAGAGGCCCGCCGCGGCGATGGACGAGACGTGGTGGAAGTGCCTGGCGTCGATCGCCTTGGCGAACTCGACGGCGTTGCGCGTGCCCTCGATGTTGACGGCGACCTGCTGCTCCTCGTCGGCCCCGAGGTCGTAGACGGCGGCGAGGTGGTAGGCGTGGTCGATCTGGCCCTTGAGCGCCTTCACCTGGTCGGCCGCGACGCCCAGCTTCCTGCTCGTGAGGTCGCCGCTGACCGGGATCGCGCGGGTCTTCGAGACGCCCCAGTAGGCGAGGAGGTCGGCGACCTTGCCCTCCGAGCCCGGTCGCACCAGGAAATACACCGTGGCGCCGCGGCGCGCGAGCAGGGTCTTGACGAGTCGCCTGCCGATGAAGCCGGTCGCGCCGGTCACGAAATACTGCATTCGGTGTCTCCTCTGAAGGTCGGTGGTTCGGGCCCCGGGGCCAGGAGGTCGATTGTGGGACAGCCGCGCGGCGCGGCGCACGCGTGTTTGTCCCGTGCAACGCCATAGAGCGCTGACCCTACGGAATTAGGCTGCGCGCCCCATCGGCAATGCCTATATTTCGAGTCTTCAAACCAAAGGAAATCCCATGGTCAAGAAGCTTTCCAAGATCGCCGCGAAGAAGGCCTCCTCGCCGGCCGGCATGTTCGACAGCGCGCTCGCGAGCGCCGTCAAGGATTCGGCCCAGCAGATCTGGCTGGCCGGCATGGGCGCGTTCGCCAAGGCGCAGGCCGAGGGCGGCAAGGTGTTCGACGCGCTGGTCAAGGAAGGCGTGAGCCTGCAGCGCAAGACGCAGGCGGTCGCCGAGGAGAAGCTGGGCGACGTCACCGGCAAGATGAGCTCGATGGCCTCCGAGGTCACGAGCAAGGCCGGCGCGTCGTGGGACAAGCTCGAGAACATCTTCGAGGAGCGCACCGCCAAGGCGCTGGGCAAGCTGGGCGTGCCGACCGCCAAGGACGTCGCCGAGCTGTCGCGCCGCGTCGAGGAGCTGAGCGCCGCCGTGGCCCGCCTCTCGAAGTCGCCGAAGGCCGCGCCGGCCTCCGCGAAGACCCCGGCGGCCAAGGCCCCGGCGAAGAAGGCCGCCGCCAAGCGCGCGCCCGCGAAGAAGGCGACGACGGCCAACGGCGCGGCCAAGCCCGCCGCCAAGCGCGCGGCCGCGAAGAGGGCAGCCGCCTCGA
>DASVLN010000241.1:0-6189 GCA_036384855.1 Burkholderiaceae bacterium
CGGCCGCGCGCGCGGCGACGCCTCACTGGATGAGGCCGTTCTTCAGGGCGTAGTAGGTGAGGTCGCTGTTGGTCTCGAGCTGGAGCTTCTCCAGCGTGCGCGCGCGGTAGGTGCTGACCGTCTTCACGCTCAGGAACATGCCCTCCGCGATCTGGCCCACCGTCTCGCCCTTGGCCAGGCGCAGGAAGACCTGCAGCTCGCGCTCGGACAGCTGCTCGTGCGCCGGCCGGCCGTTCACGCCCGCGGCGCCGTCGGCCAGCATCTCCGCGACCTGCGCGGTGATGTAGCGCCGGCCCATGGCCACCGTGCGGATCGCCTTGACGATCTCGTCGGGGTCGCATCCCTTGTTCAGGTAGCCGCTGGCCCCCTGGCGCAGCAGCGTGGTGGCGTAGTGCGTCTCCGGGAAGCCGCTGAGGATCAGCACGGGCAGGTCGGGGCGCCGCGCCTTGATGGCGGCGAGCGCGTCGACGCCGCTCTGGTCGGGCATCGACAGGTCCATGAGGAGCACGTCGAGGTCGCCGCCACGCACGAGCTCGAGCGCCTCGCGGCCGTCCGCCGCCTCGCCGGTGACGCGCAGGTCGACGTGGTCGGAGAGGAACTGGCGAAGCCCGGAGCGAACGATCGCATGATCGTCGACGATCACAACGCGAATCATGTAGTCTCCCGCGGTATCGAAGAACTGGAAATCAGCTGCGCGCCGAGCGGCTTGAAGCCCTCGGCGCACCACCGGCCTGACGTCTGGGCCGCGAGTCGAACATCCGTCGGGCTGAGTCGCCCAAGTGTAGCGGGGAACCCGACATGTCCTTCCTGAGAACCCTGGAGACCGCCCGGCGCAGCCGTTTCGCGGTGCCGGTGGCGCTCCTTCTCGGCCTGGCCGTCCTGTTGACGAACGAGCTCGGCAATCGACGTGCCCTCGCGGTGATCGAAAGCCGCGAGGCGCTGCTGGATGCGCGCGTCGAGGTCAGCCTGCTGCTGCGCGAGGTCATCGCCGCCGAATCCGGCCAGCGCGGCTACCTGCTCACGGGCCGGCCCGAATACAAGGAGCCGTACATCCGCGCCGCGGCGACCGTCGACGCGCAACTCGCGAAGATCGCCCGCATGTACGCGCGCTGGCCGGATCGAGAGGCCGACGTGAAGAAGCTCGACGAGCTGACGCGCCAGCGCATGTCGGAGCTGAACACCACGATCACGCTGTACGAGAGCCAGCGCTCCGACGGCTGGCGCGACCTGGTGCTGACCGACATCGGCCGCGAGACCATGCTCGCCATCGAGCAGCAGGCGCGGGCGATGGCGCGCGTCGAGGGAGCGCGCATCGACGAATCGCGCGAGCTGCTGCAGGAGACGCTGCTGTTCAGCCGCATCGGCATCGCGGCGCTCGTCTTCCTGAGCCTCGCGGCGCTGCTGCTGTACGCGCGCCAGGCGCGCCGCTTCGACGCCGAGCGCGTGGAGCGCGCCGCGGCGCTGCGCTTCGAGCGCGACCGCCTCGAGGCCGAGGTCGTGCGCCGCACGCGCGAGATCACGCAGATCGCCACGCACCTGCAGACCGCGCGCGAGGACGAACGCAGCAGCCTCGCCCGCGAGCTGCACGACGAGCTGGGCGGCCTGCTGACCGCGGCGAAGCTCGATGTCGCCCGCATGCGCAGCCGCCTGGCTGGCGCACCGCCCGAGGTCACCGAGCGCATGGGCCACCTCGTGAAGACGCTGGACGAAGGCATCGCGCTCAAGCGCCGCATCATCGAGGACCTGCGGCCGTCGTCGCTGAACAACCTCGGGCTGAAGGCGGCGCTCGAGATCCTGTGCGCGGAATTCGCCGAGCGCAGCGAGATCGCCGTCACCACCGAGATCGAGGACCTGCCCTTCGGCGAATCCGCGCGCCTGACCGTCTACCGGCTGGTGCAGGAAGCGCTCACCAACGTCGCCAAGTATGCGGCCGCGAAGCGCGTGCATGTCGGCGTGCACGGCAACGGGGACTCGGCGGAGATCGAGGTGCGCGACGACGGCGTCGGCTTCGACCCGAGCGCCGCGCGCGCCACCGCCCACGGGCTGGCGGGCATGCGCTTTCGGGTGCAGTCGGGGCGCGGCGAGCTGCGGATCCGCTCCAAGCGCGGGCAGGGCACGACGATCCACGCCCGCCTGCCGCTGGAGGACCGCGTGCCTGACACCGGCCCGGCGGCCAACGACCTCAGCGTGCTGCTGGGGCCGGGCAGCTTCCCGCCGGCGGCCTGAGACGGCCCGCCCCTTGCCTGAAGCGGAGCTGTCGGCCCCGTCCGACAGGTCGAGGCGGCGCCGGACTATGCCTGCCGCGCGCCCGCGGGCCTATCGTTTGCAGCATCGGCCGCGGCGCCACCGTCGCGCCGAGGGCCCTACATCAATCACGACATCGAAGGAGAACACCATGATCCAGCGTCTCGCCATCGCCGTCTTCGCCGGCGCCCTGACCGTCCTGTCCGCCGGCTGCGCCGTGCAACGCCACCAGGAGACCGTCGGCGCGTACGTCGACGACTCCGCCGTCACCACGAAGGTCAAGGCGAAGTTCGCCGAGGATCCGACCGTGAGCGCGATGGCGATCAAGGTCGACACGATGAAGGGCGTCGTGCAGCTGTCCGGCTTCGCCAAGTCCGAGGACGAGCGCATGATGGCCGAGCGCCTCGCGCGCAACACCAACGGCGTGCGCGACGTGCGCAACGACATCGTCGTCAAGCACTGATCCCGCGCCCGCGGCGGCCCGGTCCGCGGGTCGAGCCGCCGCGGCTCGTGGACGAACGACAGGCGCCCGCGGGCGCCTGCTTTTTTTCAGTGGGTTAGATACCCGGGCAGGCATGCGAAGGCACGCCGCCGGATGAAGCGGGGCCGGGAACGCCGCGTGCAATGGAAGGCGCGGCTGGAACAACTGTCCGCAAGGTCGCGGACGGGGAAGGCGGCGGCGACTCAGTCGTTGGTCTGGCGGCCGCCCGGCGCGTAGCGCAGGCCGATCGCGATGCGGCCGGTCCAATACACGATGCGGCCGGTGCCGGGCAGCGCCACGGGGCCGACGTAGCCCTGGGGCACCCAGTTCGAGTCGAACAAGGCGGGCGGCGACACCGGGCCCTTGTTGGTGGTCGAGACGGCGGAAATCATGGCTCACCTCCGATGCAACTGGTAACTCTTCGGCAAACGGCGCGCCCGGCCGTGGCGTTCTCCCATTGGGGCAGTGCGCAGGCGGGCGGTCTATCCCCCGTCGGGGCCATCTCCCTAGCTCGGCGTGGCGGCCGAGCGACAATGCCGCCCCGATGCCCGATCCCGCCCTGCCGTCAGACGGCTCGCCCTGCCAGGCCTGCGGCGCCTGCTGCGCGGCATTCCGCGTCTCGTTCCACTGGCTCGAGGCCGAGGGGAGCGCCCTGCCCGAGCCGCTGGCCGAGCGCGTGAGCGAGCACTTGCTGTGCATGCGCGGGACGTGGTCGGGGCGTCCGCGCTGCGTGGCGCTGGCGGGCGAGGTCGGCCGCGCCGTCGCCTGCACCGTCTATCCGCACCGCCCCAGCCCGTGCCGCGAGGTGCAGGCCGGCGATGCGCAATGCACCCGGGCGCGCGCCGCCCACGGCCTGCCGCCGCTCGGCACGGGCGCGGCAGCCTGAGGCGCTCCGGCGGCTGCCATCGATTCCTCCCCGCTTTTGGGGAGACATCTTACTGTCGAGTAGCTGAATCAATCCCTAGAATGCGCACCGGGAGGGGTTGCCTTTTGGAAAAGGGCTGCTCCAAGCCTGTCATTCCACAAGGAAAATCGATGCTGCAATTCAAGAAGTCCGTGTCCTCCCTGCTGGCCGCCGCTGCCCTGTCGGCACTGAGCGCCCATGCATCCGCCGGGGTCACCTACTACACCTCGCAGTCCGACTACGCCGCCGCCCTGGCGTCGTCCACGACCGAGACCTTCGACTCGACGCCGCTTGCCTCGGGCCTGAGCTTCGTGTCGAACGCCGGCTCCGTCGGCGGCGGCCTGTTCAACGATCGCGTCGTCATCGGCAGCGCGACGACGACGTTCTCGTTCGGCGGCGACGTCAACGGCTTCGGCGGCTTCTTCGACGAGTCGCCTGGCGGCTGGGGCCAGGGCCTCGCCTTCACGCTGACGCTGGCCAACGGCTCGACCGAGGTCCTGTCGCAGCACCTCGACCAGGACGGCGGCAGCTTCTTCGGCTTCATCTCGACCGACGCCTTCTCCAGCGTGAAGCTGACCGGCGGCAACGAGTCGAACGGCGTCGCCGAGACTTACAACGTCGACAACGTGCAGTTCGGCTCGCTGTCCACCGTCCCGGAGAACGGTTCGATGGCCATGCTGCTGGCCGGCCTGGGCATGCTGGGCGTCGTCGCCCGCCGCCGCGCCGGCAAGTGATCGCCGCTCGCGGCGCAGGCGCGCCGCGACGCCGCGACGGGCCCGCTTCGGCGGGCCTTTTTCATGGCACGGGGCGCCCGCCTCGAGACCGTGGAGCGGCCCTCAGTGCGTGCCGCTCGCGGCGTAGGCACCGATGTCCCACGGGCTGGTGCGCACGCGGCCGTCGAGGTCGACCTTCACGAGCGAGGACACCGCGGCGCTGCCCGTCCCCGCCGCGGCGCTGCCGGCGGCAAGGTGGTAGTCGCTGCCCGCCGCGACGAACTTCGGGTCGCCCGTCCTCGGCGCGCTCGCGAAGGACGGCACGCCATCGTGCCCGCCGAACCAGAGGTCGGTCGACCACGTCGCCTTGCCGTCGGCGAAGAAGCCCACCGAGCCGCCGACGTAGTTGGTCCCCGGGGCGGGGAAGAAGATGTTGTCGGTGAAGTCGACCGCGCCGGCGGGCAGGCCCCAGTCGTTGGACACCGCGCCGTAGAAGTCCGACGCGCCGTGCAGGCTCGTCGCGTAGAACGTGTTGGCCCACACCTTCGCGCCGACGAGGTCGGTGGTGTTGAAGCGCAGCCCCGAGTACTGCGTGTTCGCGACGAGGTTGCCGTAGACCGCGATGTTCGCGCCGCTGCCGTCGGCCAGGTTGATGCCGTGCTTGCCGACGCCATCGACGATGTTGTGGTGGAACGCGACGTTGTTGGTGACCGTGGAGAAGCCGCCGTTCGTGAAGATCTGCAGGCCGTTGCCGCCGGGGATGCGCTCGATCACGTTCCAGGCGATCTCGTAGGCGCCGTCGTCGTCGATGTAGATCGCGTGGTTCTCGAGCGGGTTGGTCGCATGGCCCTGGGCGCAGGCGATGTCGTGGATGTCGTTGCCGAGGATCTCGACGCCCACGCCCTCGCCGCTGATGCCGCCGGCCTTCGCGTTGTTCGGCGCCGCGAGCGTCGACGGCCACGGGCCGATCTCGTTGTTGACGATGCGCCAGGGGCCGTCGTTGTACTGCAGGTTGATCGGCGCGGCGTCGCTCGACGCGGTCGCCGACGATTCCAGGTGCAGGTTGGAGATCGCGACGTATTCGCCGGAGACGCCGCGGATCGCCGACCAGGGGCCCTCGATGCCGCCGCGGCCGCCGGCCGGCGTGACGTAGTGCACGTCCTCGGGCGCGTTGCCGCCGGCCGGGCCCGGGTAGGCGGTGATGTGGATCCAGCCCGTGCCGGCTGCGCCGGTGGGCGCCGAGCCCTTCTTGCTCGCGTCGTTGCCGAAGCGCAGCCAGGTGCCGTCGACGCCCAGGACGTCGTGCCACGTGCCGCCGCGCACGACGACCTGGTCGCCGGCCCGCATCGCGCCGTACGCGCCGCCGGCGCCGTTCTGCAGCGTGCGCCACGGGTGCGAGATGTCGTCGGCGACGGCGGTCGAGTCGTTGCCGTCCAGGGCGACGAACAGCACGCGGCCTGGATTGGGCGTGAACGTGAAATCGGCATTGCTCGCGCCGCCGCCCGCGGTCACCACGACGGGCAGCGCCGTGCCGGCCGCCTTGCCCGCGAGATGGCCGACCTGCACGACCAGCTCCTGCAACCCGAGCCGCGCGGCCACCTTGGACGGCCCGAGGTAGCGGTAGTTGGCGACCGCCACGCCGCCGATCGTCACCGTGGTCGTCGTGCCCAGCGCGGACGGGTCGCCGAAGTTGCGCCCGAAGATGGACAGATAGGCGCCCTGCCCGCCCTCGCCGCCGCTCACCGGGCCGCTGGGCACGTCGGTGTAGACGATCACCGGCGCGCCGGCCGGTGCGGGCGCCGGTGGGGGCGGCGTCGGCCCGGGCGCCGGGGCGGGCGCTGGCGGGG
>DASVLN010000242.1:0-10475 GCA_036384855.1 Burkholderiaceae bacterium
GGATAGCTCGCGGGCTGCTCGTAGCCGGCAGCCGGCGCATAGCCGCTCTGCGCGGCGCTGCCGGTGGTCACCGGCGGCGCCTTCATGACGCGCGCGCGGCCGCCGGTCGTCACCACGATCACCGGCTCGCCGGGCGCGAAGCCCTCCCGGCCGATGCCCTGGGTGATCATGCGGCGGTCCCCGTTCTTCATCTGCAGGATGATCTCGAGCGCGTTCTCCTTGGTGGCGTTGCGCTCGACCGCGTTGCCGATCACGCCGCCGGCGATCGCGCCGACGAGTCCGACGATGGCAGAGCCGCGCGGCCCGCCGACGTTGGAGCCGGCGACACCGCCGATCACCGCGCCGCTGACCCCGCCGATGCCGCTCTGCTGGCCGTCGATCACGACCGGGCGCACCGACAGCACGGTGGCGTCCTGCACGGAGGACATGCGCTGGGTGTCGTAGCGGCTGACGACGTCGGGGTTGGCGGTCACGCACGCGGCCAGCGGGATGAGCGAGGCGACGATGACGAGCTGCTTGAGCATGGAAGTTCTCCGGGAGTCCTGTCCGCGGGGCGGGCGATCCGGCCCGCGTCGACGGTGACACATATGGTTGCGCTGGGCTGCGAAAGCAATTGCGGGCGCCGCGCGTCCCAAAGTAAAGAAATGTGCGCCCTTGTCGGGCTGGGAGTGCGCGCAAGGGGCATTCGTTCCCCGGCATTCTGCGTCGCGGGCGGGCAGGGCGCGCGCCCGCGGCCCGCGGTTCAGCCTGCCCTCAGGCGTGCAGGCGGCTCGAGCGCGGCACGCTCGCGAGCAGGAACTCCATCTGGTCGGCCAGGATGCGGCGGCCGCGCAGGATCATGTCCTCGTGCAGGTTGGGCACGTAGGGCAGGTAGAGCAGGCTCATGCCGGCCTCCTCGGGCGTGCGGCTGCCCTTGCGGCCGTTGCAGGCGCGGCAGGCGGTGATGCAGTTCATCCATGAGTCCAGCCCGCGACGCGACGTCGGCACGATGTGCTCGCGCGTGAGCTCCTCGGCCGGATGGTGCGCGCCGCAGTACGCGCAGACGTGGCGGTCGCGCGCGAACAGCTTGGCGTTGGTGAGGGCGGGCGCCTGGCGCCAGGCGCGCGAGGGGATCGTGCCGCGCACGGCGATGATGGCGTGCACCTCGATGCGCGACTGCAGCCCCGTGGCGCGCTGGACGCCCCCTCGCATCACGTGGCGCGGCTCGCCGAGCGTCCAGGCCACGGCGTCGCAGGCGTACAGGACCGCGGCCTCCTTGACCGTCATCCAGGCCTGCGGCCTTCCCGACACGTCCAGTTGCAGCACATCCATCACCGTCACGGCGGACACACTCCTTGTGCCTTCAAGCATACCCCGCCACTGGATGGATCCACAACCCGCGCGGGCGGGACGCGTGCCGCGGGCCCCGGCGCGCCCCGCCCCGGGGGATCGCCGCGGCGGCCTCTTGCGCGTTTACCCCGATGGAAAATGAACGATCGTTCTTTTCCGTGTCCCGAGTGTGACTTCCGAGGCGTTTTTCTAGGATCCGGGACCTAAAAAAAGTGGTCGACACCATTGGCGCGGCGACCCGAAGTCTGCAAAATAGAACGACCGTTCGATTTATTCCGGGCCCGCCGATGCGGCGCCGGCGCGATCCGGACGGACTCGCCACCGATCCCGGCTCGCCGCCGGGCTGACCGCCGTGAACGACGCCGCCGCCGCTCTTCGCCGACCGTCCCGTCCCCTGCAGAAGGGCCTGCAGACGCGCGCCACCATCATCGAGGCAGCGCTGGCGCTGGCCGCGAACAAGGGCCTCGAGGGCCTGTCGATCGGCTCGCTGGCCGAAGTCACGGGCATGAGCAAGTCCGGCGTCTTCGCGCACTTCGGCTCGCGCGAGGAGCTGCAAATTTCCGTCATCCGGGACTACCACGTCAAGTTCGAGGAGGAAGTCTTCCTCCCGTCGATCCGCGAGCCGCGCGGCCTGCCGCGCCTGCGCGCCATGTTCGAGCGGTGGCTGCGGCGCGTGTCCTACGAGATCGACTCGGGCTGCATCTACATCTCCGGCGCCGTCGAGTTCGACGACCGTCCCGGCCCCGTCCGCGACGCGCTCGCGACGATGGTGCAGACCTGGCAGGACGCGCTGACGCGCGCGATCCAGATGGCCATCGACGAGGGCCACCTCGCGCCCGACACCGAGCCGGAGCAGGTCATGTTCGAGACCCACGGCCTCATCCTCGCGCTGCACCACGACGCGCGCTTCCTGCGCAACCCGCGCAGCGTCGAGCGCGCCCGCCGCGGCTTCGAGCGCGTGCTCGCGCACTCGATGGCGTCCGCCCCGAATCCCGTGCCCGGGCCCGCGCCCGGCGCCGCCGAGCCGCCGAAGGAGGCGCGCCCCGCGCGCCGCTGAACGGCCCCGTCCGGTTCCCACCGCCCCTTCCTTCCCGAGCTCCAGGAGCTTTCGACATGCCCCAATACAACCCGCCGCTCCGTGACATGCAGTTCGTGCTGCACGAGGTCCTGAACATCGTCGACGAGCTGAAGGTCATGCCCCGGCACGCGGAGACCGACGCCGACACCATCAACGCGGTGCTCGAGGAAGGCGGCAAGTTCGCGTCCGAGGTGATCTTCCCGCTGAACCTGAGCGGCGACGCCGAGGGCTGCAAGCTCGACAAGACGACGCACGAGGTGACGCCGCCCAAGGGCTTCAAGGAGGCGTACAAGACCTACGTCGAAGGCGGCTGGCCGTCGCTGTCGTGCGACCCGGAGTACGGCGGCCAGGGCCTGCCCGTCGCGCTGAACCAGTGCTTCTACGAGATGCTCAACAGCGGCAACCAGGCCTGGACGATGTATCCCGGCCTGTCGCACGGCGCGTACGAGGCGCTGCACGCGCATGGCACGCCGGAGCAGAAGGCGATGTTCCTGCCCAAGCTGACCTCCGGCGAATGGACGGGCACGATGTGCCTGACCGAGCCGCACTGCGGCACCGACCTCGGCCTGCTGCGCACGAAGGCCGAGCCCCAGGCCGACGGCACCTACAAGATCACCGGCGCCAAGATCTTCATCTCCGCCGGCGAGCACGACCTGTCCGAGAACATCCTGCACCTGGTGCTCGCGCGCCTGCCGGACGCGCCGGCCGGCTCCAAGGGCATCTCGCTGTTCCTCGTGCCCAAGATCAAGGTCGGCAAGGACGGCTCGCTGGGCGAGCGCAACCCGATCTTCTGCGCGGGCCTGGAGCACAAGATGGGCATCCACGGCAACGCCACTTGCCAGATGGTGCTGGAAGGCGCGGTCGGCACGATGGTCGGCGAGCCCAACAAGGGCCTGGCCGCGATGTTCGTGATGATGAACGCGGCCCGCCTGGGCGTGGGCGTGCAGTCGCTGGGCCTGACCGAGGTCGCGTACCAGAACGCGGTCGCCTACGCGAAGGATCGCCTGCAGATGCGCGCGCTGTCCGGTCCGAAGGCGCCCGAGAAGGCCGCCGACCCGATCATCGTCCACCCCGACGTGCGCAAGATGCTGCTGACCGCGCGCGCCTACGCCGAGGGCGGCCGCGCGCTGGCCATCCACACCGCGTTGCTGATCGACAAGGAACTCAACCACCCCGACGAGGACGTGCGCAAGGAGGCCGCCGACGAGGTCGCGCTGCTGACGCCCATCGTCAAGGCCTTCATCACCGACAACGGCTGGATCGCCACCTCGCACTGCATGCAGGTCTACGGCGGCCACGGCTTCATCCACGAGTGGGGCATGGAGCAGTACGTGCGCGACGCGCGGATCAACATGATCTACGAGGGCACGAACACCATCCAGTCGCTGGACCTGCTGGGCCGCAAGGTGCTGGCCGACAACGGCGCCAAGCTCAAGCGCTTCGGCAAGAAGGTCGCGCAGTTCGTCGAGGACGAGGGCATCAGCGAGGCGATGCAGGAATTCGTGAACCCGCTGGCCGACCTGGGCGACAAGGTCACCAAGCTGACCACCGAGATCGGCATGAAGGCGTTCCAGAACCCGGACGAGGTCGGTGCCGCGGCGGTCGACTACCTGCGCGTATGCGGCCACCTCGTGTTCGCCTACTTCTTCGCCCGCATGGCCAAGGTCGCGCTCGACAAGCAGTCGTCGGGCGACCCGTTCTACAAGGCCAAGCTGACCACCGCGCGCTTCTACTTCGCCAAGCTGCTGCCCGAAACCGCCGGCCTCATCCGCAGCTGCCGCGCCGGCCTGAAGCCGCTGATGGAGATGGACGAAGCCCTCTTCTGATCGGACGCGCCCGGCGCGCCGCGCGCGCGGCTTGCCGGGCCATCCCCGATCCGAGGCGTCGCCGGCAGGACAGCGATTCGCGGCGAATCGGAGCGATCATCGGCCCGCGGCCCGGCCGCCCACACCAACCCAGGAGACTTCCTCGATGAAAAAAGCTGCTGTTGCCTTCCTCCTCGCCACCGCCAGCGTGCTGGCCCTCGCCCAGAACGCGACGCCCGCGGGCCTGTGGAAGACCATCGACGACGACGGCAAGACCGAGAAGTCGCTCGTGCGCATCACCAACGACAACGGCGTCTACACGGGCAAGGTCGAGAAGATCTTCGATCCGGCCAAGGCCGACGCGAAGTGCGACAAGTGCGACGACGACCGCAAGGACAAGCCCATCGTCGGCATGACCATCATCAATGGCGTGAAGCAGGACGCCGAGGAGAACAACCTCTTCGACGGCGGCCAGATCCTCGACCCGGCCAACGGCAAGACCTACCGCGTCCGCCTGAAGCCCACCGAAGGCGGCAAGAAGCTCGAAGTGCGCGGCTACATCGGCACGCCGATGCTGGGCCGCACGCAGACCTGGATCCGCGCCGAGTAAGCGCGACAGCAAAGCAAGCGGGGCGCGGCGGCGGTGCTGCCCGTCGCCCGCCACGTTCCACCCACCGGAGATACACAAGTGAGTCGATTCCAAGTTCGCAAGGTCGCCGTCCTCGGCGCCGGCGTGATGGGCGCGCAGATCGCGGCCCATCTGGTCAACGTGAAGGTGCCGGTCGTCCTGTTCGACCTGCCCGCGAAGTCGGGGCCCAGGAACGGGATCGTCACCAAGGCCGTCGACGGCCTGAAGAAGCTGAAGCCGGCGCCCCTGGGCGTGGTCGAGGACGCGGGTCTGATCCAGCAGGCCAACTACGAGGAGCACCTCGAGCAGCTGCGCGATTGCGACCTCGTCATCGAAGCCATTGCCGAACGCATGGACTGGAAGCTGGACCTCTACACGAAGGTCGCGCCGTTCATCGCCCCGCACGCCATCGTCGCGTCCAACACCTCGGGCCTGTCGATCACCAAGCTGTCGGAAGTCCTGCCCGAGGAGATCAAGCCGCGCTTCTGCGGCATCCACTTCTTCAACCCGCCGCGCTACATGCGCCTGGTGGAGCTGATCCCGACGCCGACCACGCGCCCCGAGATCCTCGACCAGCTCGAGACCTTCGTCACCTCCGCACTCGGCAAGGGCGTGGTGCGCGCGAAGGACACGCCCAACTTCGTCGCCAACCGCGTCGGCATCGCCGGCATGCTGGCCACGATCATCGAGGCAGAGAAGTTCGGCCTCACGTACGACGTCGTCGACGACCTGACGGGCAAGAAGCTCGGCCGCGCGAGCTCGGGCACCTTCCGCACCGCGGACGTCGTCGGCCTCGACACGATGGCCCACGTCATCAAGACGCTGCAGGACAACCTGAAGGACGATCCGTTCTTCCCGAGCTACGCCACGCCGCCGGTCGTCGGCCGCCTGATCGAGCAGGGCGCGCTGGGCCAGAAGGCGGGCGCCGGCTTCTTCAAGAAGGTCGGCAAGGACATCCTGCGCCTGGATCCGTCCAAGGGCGAGTACGTGCCGGCCGGCGCGAAGGCGGACCCGATCGTCGACCGCATCCTCAAGAAGCCCGCGGCCGAGCGCCTGAAGCTGCTGCGCGAGTCCACCAACCCGCAGGCGCAGTTCGTGTGGGCCATCCTGCGCGACGGCTTCCACTACGCCGCCGTGCACCTGGCCGACATCGCCGACTCGGCGCGCGAGGTCGACTTCGCGATGCGCTGGGGCTTCGGCACCAAGCAGGGCCCGTTCGAGCTGTGGCAGGACGCCGGCTGGAAGCAGGTGGCCGAGTGGATCAAGGAAGACATCGACGCCGGCAAGGCGCTGTCGTCCGCACCGCTGCCCGCCTGGGTGTTCGATGGCCCGGTCCCGGAAAAGGGCGTGCATACCCCCGATGGTTCCTGGAGCGCCGCGCAGGGCAAGTACCTGCCGGCGTCGCAGCTCGACGTGTACAAGCGCCAGCCCTTCCCCGAGACGGTGCTCGGCGCCGGCGCGGCCAATCCGCTGAAGTCGGGCACCGAGGAGTTCAAGAACGAGGAAGTCCGCGTCTGGACGCTGGACGGCGAAGTGCTGATCGCCAGCATCACCGCCAAGCTGCACCTGATCTCGCCGACCGTGACCGAAGGCCTGCTGAAGGCCGTCGAGATCGCCGAGAGCAAGTACAAGGGCCTGGTGATCTGGTCGCCGGACGAGGCCTTCTCCGCCGGCGCGAACCTCGAGGCGCTGATGCCGGTCTTCATGAAGTCCGGCGCCAAGGGCATCGCACCGGAAGAGAAGAAGCTGCAGGACATGATGCTGCGCGTGCGCTACGCCGCGGTGCCGGTCGTCGCGGCGGTGCGCGGCATCGCGCTGGGCGGCGGCTGCGAGCTGGCGGTGCACTGCGCCGCGCGCGTGGCCGCGATGGAGAGCTACATGGGCCTCGTCGAGGTCGGCGTCGGCCTGATTCCGGGCGGCGGCGGCCTGACCTACATCGCGCGCCGGGCCGCCGAGGCCGCGGCCGCGGTGCCGGGTTCCGACCTGCTGTCGTTCCTGAAGGAAGGCTTCACCGCCGCCGCGACGGCCAAGGTCGGCACGAGCGCGCTCGAGTCCCGCAAGATCGGCTACCTGCTCGAGTCCGACATCGTCGTGCCGCACATCGACGAGCTGCTGCACGTCGCCTCGACGCACGCCAAGGCGCTGTTCGACGCCGGCTACCGCGCACCGCTCAAGCGTCCGATCCCGGTCGCCGGCCGCTCCGGCATCGCCACCATCAAGGCCTCGCTGGTCGCGATGCGCGACGGCGGCTTCATCAGCCAGCACGACTTCCACATCGGCAGCCTCATCGCCGACGTGTGCTGCGGCGGCGAGGTCGACGCCGGCACGCCGGTGACCGAGGAATACCTGATGGCGCTGGAGCGCAAGCACTTCTGCTCGCTGCTCGAGAACCCCAAGACGCAAGAACGCATCATGGGCATGCTCCAGACCGGCAAGCCGGTCCGCAACTGATTGGACGAACGAACATGAGCAAGCAAATTTCCGACGCCTACATCGTCGCGGCCACCCGCACGCCGATCGGCAAGTCCGGCCGGGGCTACTTCAAGAACACGCGCCCGGACGACCTGCTGGTCGCGGCGCTGCAGGGCGCGCTCAAGCAGGTGCCCAGCCTCGACCCGAAGGCGATCGAGGACGCGATCGTCGGCTGCGCGATGCCCGAGGGCGAGCAGGGCCTGAACTTCGCCCGCACCGGCGTGCTGCTGGCCGGCCTGCCCAATACGGTCGGGGGCATCACGGTGAACCGCTTCTGCGCGTCCGGCCTGTCGGCCGTGCAGATGGCCGCGGACCGCATCCGCGTCGGCGAGGCCGACGTGATGATCGCCGCCGGCGCGGAGAGCATGAGCATGGTGCCGATGAGCGGCAACAAGCCCTCGTTCAACCCGCATGTCTTCGACAAGGACGAGAACATCGGCATCGCCTACGGCATGGGCCTGACGGCGGAGAAGGTCGCCAGCCAGTGGAAGGTCTCGCGCGAGGCGCAGGACGAGTTCGCGCTCGGCTCGCACCAGAAGGCGCTCAAGGCCATCGCCGCCGGCGAGTTCAAGGACGAGATCACGCCGGTCGAGGTCTTCACGCGCACGCCGAACCTGCTGACGGGCGAGATCGACGTGACGAGCCGCTGGGTCGACGTCGACGAGGGCCCGCGTCCCGACACGTCGATGGAAGGGCTCGCCAAGCTCAAGGCCGTGTTCGCGAACAAGGGTTCGGTGACCGCCGGCAACAGCTCGCAGACCTCGGACGGCGCCGGCGCGCTGATCGTCGTCAGCGAGCGCGCGCTCAAGCAGTTCAACCTGACGCCGCTCGCGCGCTTCGTGAGCTTCGCGTCCAAGGGCGTGCCGCCCGAGATCATGGGCATCGGCCCGATCGAGGCCATTCCCGCGGCGCTGAAGTCGGCCGGCCTGAACCTGTCGCAGCTGGACTGGATCGAGCTGAACGAGGCCTTCGCCGCCCAGGCGCTGGCCGTGATCAACACGGTCGGCCTCGACGCCACGAAGGTGAATCCGATGGGCGGCGCGATCGCCCTCGGCCACCCGCTGGGCGCGACCGGCGCGATCCGTTCCGCGACCGTCGTGCACGCGCTGCGCCGCCACAACCTGAAGTACGGCATGGTGACGATGTGCGTCGGCACCGGCCAGGGCGCCGCCGGCATCTTCGAGCGCCTGTAATCCCACGCCCGGCCCGCGGCCGTCGGCTGCACGAGTACCCCACGAAGGTACTCGTCGCTCCCGTCGCCGCGGGCCTTTTCGCATCCGTCGACGCGTATCCCAGACCTTCCCCACGAGGCGAAGCCATGACCCGTGCCCGCGCGTTCCGAGAGCTGACCCTGCACGCCGCGGACGGCTTCGCGCTCGGTGGCCGCCGCTACGGCGACGCCGCCCGTGCGCGCGCGGGCATCGTCATCGCGCCGGCGATGGGCGTGCCGCAGTCGTACTACGCCGACTTCGCGGCCTGGCTCGCGGCGCAGGGCTACGCGGTGCTGAGCTTCGACTACCGCGGCATCGGCGCGTCGCGGCCCGCGGGCTCGCTGCGCGAGGTGCGCGCCGACGTGGTCACATGGGCCGAGCGCGACGCCGACGCCGCGATCGCGCAGCTGGAGAGCGAGCTGCGCGCCGATACGCCCGCCGGTATCGCGCCGAGGCCGCTGCACTGGCTCGGCCACAGCCTGGGCGGCCAGATCCTCGGCCTCGTGCCGCGCACGGAGCGCCTCGCGCGCGTCGTGACGGTGGGCTCGGGCAGCGGCTACTGGCGCGAGAACGCGGCCGGCGCGCGGCGCTGGTCGTGGTGGCTGTGGTTCGTCGCCGTGCCGCTCGCGCTGCGCGTGGCCGGCTACTTCCCCGGCCGGCGGCTGCGCAAGATCGGCGACCTGCCCGCCGGCGTGATGGCGCAGTGGCGCCGCTGGTGCCTGAGCCCCGACTACATGATGGGCGAGGGCGGCCCGGCGCTGCGGGCACGCTACGCGAGCGTCCACAATCCGATCCTGAGCCTGAGCTTCACCGACGACGAGTACATGTCCGCGCGCAACATCGACTCGATGCACGGCTTCTACGCCGGCGCACCGCGCGAGATGCGCCGCCTGGCCCCGCGCGACGTCGGCGCATCCGCGATCGGCCACTTCGGCTTCTTCCGCGCGCGCTTCGAGGCGACGCTGTGGCCCCAGGTCGCACGCTTCCTCGCGGCGTGAATCGTCCGTCCCCAACACCGCATCCACGAGAGACCTCCATGACCATCCGCACTGCCACGACCGAGGGCGTCGCCACGATCGAGATCGCGCGCCCCGAGAAGAAGAACGCCCTCACGCAGGCGATGTACACGGCGATGGCCGAGGCCCTGGCGGCGGCCGATGCCGACGCCTCCGTGCGCGCGATCCTGATCACCGGGCAGCCGGGCGTCTTCACCTCGGGCAACGACCTCGAGGACTTCATGCAGCGCCCGCCCGCGGGCGAGGAATCGCCGGTTTTCCGTTTCATGAAGGCGCTTCTGGACACGGGCAAGCCCGTCGTCGCGGCCGTCACCGGCGCGGCGATCGGCATCGGCACGACGATGCTGCTGCACTGCGACCTCGTCTACGTGAGCGACGAGGCGCGCCTGGCGATGCCCTTCGTCGGCCTCGGCCTGGTGCCGGAGTACGCGTCCAGCCTGCTCGTCCCGCAGCTGGTCGGCCACGCGAAGGCGACGGAGCTGCTGCTGCTGGGCGAGCCCTTCACCGGCGAGCGCGCGGTGGAGATGGGCATCGCCAACGCGGTGCTGCCGGCGGCCGAGGTCGTCAACCACGCGCGCCGCATGGCCGAGCGCTTCAAGGCGCTGCCGCCGGGCGCGGTGCGCGAGAGCAAGGCGCTGATGCGTCGCGGCCAGCAGGCGCTGGTGCGCGAGACCGTCGCGGTCGAGGGCGAGGCCTTCGGCAAGCGGCTGCGCAGCCCCGAGGCGATGGAGGCGTTCCAGGCCTTCTTCCAGAAGCGCAAGCCGGACTTCTCCAAGTTCTGACGTGGCGGCGAGGCCCCTCCCGTACGTCGACGACGAGCGCCCGCGCGCGCCGCGTGCCGCGCGCGCGTCCCTGCGCCTGCGCGGCACGCCGCCGTCCGCTGCCTTGACGCTCGCGACCAAGCTCGCGCTGTTGCCGCTGCTGCTGCTGCAGGGC
>DASVLN010000243.1:0-2565 GCA_036384855.1 Burkholderiaceae bacterium
GGCGCGGCCTGCGCGTCGATGTCGCCCGCGGTGATGCCGGCCGGGACGAGGCTGCGCCGGCGCCGCACGACGAAGCCGGCCTGGCACACGCCGGCGCGCCCGGCGCTGGGGAAGCCGGGCAGGTCGCAGTGCAGCTCGCAGGTGACGAGATAGTGCCGATCGTGCGTCGGCTGGAACAGCTTGCGCAGCGCGCTGGGCGCCAGTCGGGCGCGGAACTTCGCATCGCCGGGTCCGGCCGGATCGCCCTTGGCATTGACGGCGAAGAGCGTCGAGACCTTGGCCGCGAGCGCGCCGCCCGGCACCGCGCTGACGAGGTCGTAGTGGCTGACGACGTCGATGGCGGGGTCGTACCGGAGCGAGTGCTGCGGCCGCTGCAGGAAGGCCTGCACGAAGTCGTCGCCCGCGAACATCTGGATCGCGGGCCGGCTGGCGCGCCCGTCCGCAGGCAGCCCCGGATGCGTCCAGCGGTACCACGGGCCGACGAGCCGCCAGGGCGCGTCGATACGGAGTGCGGTATTCACCATACGTTGCCCGCGCCCGGCGTGTAGCTGGCGGAGACGACCGAGGTCGCGATCAGCGTCTGGCACTGCAGCAGGCCGTCGCAGACGACGCTGGGGGCGTGCACGTTCACGCCGGATGCGTTGACCTCGACCGTCGCGTTCGCCGTGATCGTGACCTGGCCGGCCACGTTGATCTCGATGCTGCAGCCGTTGGCGTGCTGGAACGTGACCTGCTGCGCCTCGTCGTCGAGCACGAGCCGGTGGCCGCTCTTCATCGACAGCGTCACCTTGGCCGCGCCGGCGCTGTCGTCGAACTGCAGCTCGCTGCCCGAGCGCGTCCGCAGCGTGCGAAGGTCGTTGGCCGCGGTGGCGCGCTCCGGCGGCGCGCGGCGGCCGTTCCAGCAGGCGCCGACGATGTAGGGGCGCGCGGGCTCGCCGGCCTCGAAGCCGACGACCACCTGCGACTGCGGCTCGGGCAGGATCTCCAGGCCCTGGTCCCTGTCCGCGTAGGGCGACAGCAGCGTCGCCCACGCGACGACGGTCGCGCCATCCTCGCCGAAGGAGGGGAACTGCACCTTGATGCGGCCCTTGCCGTCCGGGTCGACGAGGTCGACCACCTTGGCCGGGTACAGGCCGTACCAGCGGGCGCCGTCGCCGTCGTGCGGGCCCGCGATCACGATCCGCTCCCGATCCATTCGCGCTCCGCGTCGAAGTGCGTGCGGTAGCCGTCGGCGAGGTCGAATTGGTGCCGAATGCGCGTGACGTAGTAGCCGTCGCCCTCGAACACCGGGCTCACGCGCTCGAGGCGCAGCTGCGCGCCGACGCGCAGGGCGGTCGATCCCTCGGCGATGCCGCTGACCGTGACGAATCGCCGCGCGCGCCAGAGCAGCGCGGCCTTCGCGAGCGCGCGCGCCTCGTCGCCCTTGAGCGGCACGCTGCGCACGTGGTAGCTCGCGCGCTCGCCGAGCGCCTGCCGCAGCACGGCGGCGCCGTGGCGGTGCCCCTGGGCCTCGGCGTCGATGGCGCTCGTGTCGGCGCTCTCGTCGAGCCTGTCGTCCGCGCCGTCGTCGAAGCCGCCGACGGTCAGCCGCGAGCGCTGGTGCGCCAGGTCGGCGCGCAGCCGCGCCTGCACGAGGTTGTTGCCCTGGATCAGCGTGACGCTCGCGCCGCCGCGCTTGTCGCGCGTGGCCATGCGCAGCCGGCTGCCGTCGACCCAGACCTCGGCGGCGAGGCGGCGTGCGCGCTCGCGCAGGAAGGCGAGGTCGCTCTGGTTCCACTGCTGCACCATCGCCCAGGTCGGGCCCTCGACGTCGCATTGCGCGGTCAGGCCGTGCTTGGCGGCGATCTGGCGCACGAGCTCCGACTCGCTGGCCTGCTCGTAGGTGCGGAAGCGTCGCGTCATGCGCAGGTCCATCAACGCGTCCTCGGCCAGGCAGACGACCTCGGGCGTGCGGCCCTGGTCGACCGAGAGCTCCAGCGCGCTCAGCTTGCCGGCAAAGACCTCCTCGCGCGCGGTCGTCGGGCCCATCGAGACGCGCAGCTCCGTGCCGAAGTCCAGCACGCGGCCGTCCATCCAGTTCAGCGGCTCGTCGCGCGCGCCATCGCGCGGGCCGGTGCCCATCAACGTCGCGGCCAGCCGCTTCATGCCGTACACGTCCTCCTCGACCTCGAGGCGCACCAGGTCGCGCGCCAGGTCGGCGTTGGCCTGGCCGTCGACCTTGATCTCGGGGATCGTCGACGCTTGCAGCGGAAGGAATGGCAGCGGCATGGCGCGAGGACTCCTCGGTCGCTCAGTCGTCGTGTCCCCAGGCCGCCGTGCGGGCGAGCCGCTGGTGCTCGCGCCGCGCGCTTTCCTGCCAGGACTCCTGTGCCGCCGGCGTGGGCTGCGTGCTCGCGCCGACCTCCTGGCCGGTGCCGTCCCCGTCGGCGGGGCGCACGTCGATCTCGGACTCGAGCTCGTGGATGGTGACGGGCATGGCGGTACCTCTGGCGGTATGGGTCGAGGTCAGCGCGCGCGGCGGCGGCCGCGGCAGCCGCAGCCGGGGCGGCGCGCGTCCGGTGCGCT
>DASVLN010000244.1:0-3336 GCA_036384855.1 Burkholderiaceae bacterium
CAGGCCGCCGGCGCGGCGGTGCCCTGCGGCTGCGGCTGCCACGTCCCGCCGGCGTTCGACCGCGCCGCGGCCGAGAACTCGATCATGGACGCGGTCGACGACGACCTCGCGAACAACCCGGCGCTGCCCGCCTACCAGGACAAGGTCGCCGCGCTGTCCGGCGCGATCGACAACGCGATGGACAGCATCCCCTCGATGCCCCTTGACCAGCTCTCGCAGCTCGCGCAGCAGGCCACCGACGCGCGCAACGGCCTCGAGGACGAGCTCAAGGACGCGATGCTGCCCGCGGTGCAGGACGCGATGGACGAGGCCAACGCCGCGAAGGCCGCTGCGCAGCAGGCCGCCGCGGGCGCGATGAGCCAGGCCGGGTCGTACGAGGACCAGGCGCAGCAGGCCGCCGACGGCGCCATGGCGACGGCCCGGTCGACCGCCGATGGCGCGATGGGCACCGCGACGTCGACCGCGGACACCGCGAAGTCGATGGCCGACCAGGCGGCGAGCACGGCCTCGGCGGCGGCCGACGCGGCGCGGCAGCAGGCGATGCAACAGATCCAGGACGCCGCTCGCCCGGCGAGCGACGCGGCCGACCTCGCGCAGCAGACCGCGCAGCACCTCGCCAACCAGGCCGACGATGCCGTCAAGCAGTACCTGCCGTCGACGCCCGGGATGCCGTCGCTGCCGGCCGGCGTGCCGGCGATCCCGGCGTTCGGCTGACCCCGCCTCGCCGCGCCCGCGGGCGCGCCGAATGCCGGAGGGCGCGATCTGGGCGCATCATCCGGCCATGAGCAAGAAGAAGCACGACAAGGGCGCGCGCGACGCGCATGACGACGACGCAGGGGCCGCCGGTCACGGCCACCACGACAAGTACGAGGAGCGCCTGCGGCCGCTGCAGGTGCGGCTCAACGGCGTCATGCGCACGCTCGCGAGCCGCGGGACGCGCGTGGTCGTGCTGTTCGAAGGCCGCGACAGCGCGGGCAAGGGCGGCTCGATCAAGGCGATCTCCGAGAAGCTCAACACGCGCCAGGTACGCACCGTGGCCCTGGGCGTGCCGAGCGAGCGCGAGCGCACGCAGTGGTACTTCCAGCGCTACGTGCCGCACCTGCCGGCCGCCGGCGAGATGGTGCTGTTCGATCGCAGCTGGTACAACCGCGCCGGCGTCGAGGCCGTGATGGGCTTCTGCACGCCGGACGAAGTGCGGGCCTTCCTCAAGGCGGCGCCGACGTTCGAGCGCATGCTGGTCGACGACGGCATCCAGGTCGTGAAGTACTGGCTCACCGTCGACCAGGCCGAGCAGGAACACCGCTTCGCCGAGCGCCTGGACGATCCGCTCAAGCAGTGGAAGCTTTCGCCCGTCGACCTGCAGGCGCGCGCCCGCTACGAGGAGTACGGCCGCGCCCGCGACCGCATGCTGGAAGCGACGCACACCAAGTGGGCGCCGTGGACGCTGGTCGACTTCAACGACCAGCACGAAGGCCGCATCACGCTGATCGAGGACCTCCTTTCGCGCCTGCCGGCGCCCGAGGATCCGCCGCCCGACTTCGAGATCCCGCCGCTCGGCCACGAGCCGCTGAAGGAGAAGTTCCGCGGCCCCTTGAAGCCGATCAAGCCGGCGCCTTGACCTCGCGCGTGCGGACAGGCCGCGCGACGGGATAATCCGTCGCATGTGGCCCACCCTCCAGAACGACACCTTCCTGCGCGCCTGCCTGCGCCAGCCGACCGACCACACGCCCGTCTGGCTGATGCGCCAGGCCGGGCGCTACCTGCCCGAGTACCGCGCCACGCGCGACCGCGCCGGCAGCTTCATGGGACTGGCCACGAACGTCGAGCTGGCCACCGAGGTCACCCTGCAGCCGCTGGAGCGTTTCCCGCTCGACGCGGCGATCCTGTTCTCGGACATCCTCACCGTGCCGGACGCGATGGGCCTGGGCTTGACGTTCGCGGCGGGCGAGGGCCCGCGCTTCGAGCGCCCGCTGCGCGACGAGGCCGACATCGCGGCGCTGGCGGTGCCGCCGCTGGAGCGGCTGCGCTACGTCTTCGACGCGGTCTCGGCGATCCGGCGCGCGCTCGGCGGCCGCGTGCCGCTGATCGGCTTCTCGGGCAGCCCGTGGACGCTCGCGTGCTACATGGTCGAGGGCAAGGGTTCGGACGACTACCGGCTCGTGAAGACGCTGATGTACGCGCGGCCCGACCTGATGCACCGCGTGCTGGCCGTCAACGCCGATGCGGTCGCCGCCTACCTGAACGCCCAGATCGATGCCGGCGCGCAGGCCGTGATGATCTTCGACAGCTGGGGCGGCGTGCTCGCCGACGCAGCTTTCCACGCGTTCTCGCTCGCCTACACGCGCCGGGTGCTGGCGCAGCTGCAGCGCGAGAAGGACGGCGCACGCGTCCCCGCCATCGTCTTCACCAAGGGCGGCGGCCAGTGGCTGGAGGCGATCGCCGACAGCGGCGCGGACGTCGTCGGGCTCGACTGGACCACCGACCTCGGCGCCGCGCGCCGCCGCGTGGGCGACCGCGTCGCCCTTCAGGGCAACCTCGACCCGACGGTGCTCTTCGCGCCGCCCGAGGTCGTGCAGGCGCAGGCGCGCGCCGTGCTGGACAGCTTCGGCCCGCCCAAGCGAGGCGACGGTGGCTGGGATGGCCACATCTTCAACCTCGGCCACGGGATCAGCCAGCACACGCCGCCCGAGCACGTCACTGCCCTGGTGGAGGCGGTGCACGCGCACTCCAGCCGCCGACAAGCGGCGTAGGACGCCACTGACAAGTCACGAACGTTGCAACGGCGGTATTTGTCCGGTAAGTGAGCGCTCAGGTGTTGACTTATCCCCAAAATTCAGACTCCGACAAGCCGGCCTCCGAGGCACTTGACAAAGGCGCCGGAGATCACCCGTTTTGGTGCCAAGTCATTGATTTGTTTGAATTTTTGGGGCTGCATAAATTTTGGGCGATCCGACGCGGCCGACGGTGAATCAAGCGCTTGGCGGCGGTTCTGCCAGCTTTCCCACAAAGTTATCCACAGAAACTGTGGGTGACTTCAAAATGCCATACGGATCATGAGCTTACGGCTCGCAGCTCATACGGGCCACAAGCTTTCGTCCTCAAGTGACAGCCGCGTGACAGCGGAAAGGCGTCCGTGAACCACGTCGGCGTCGCGATCGACGCGCCCCAGCACGCCGGGCTGGGCGCGTTGCTGACCTACGAGAGCCCCGTGCCGCTCGCGCCCGGCTCGCTCGCACGCGTACCGCTGGGCCGGCGAGAAGTCACGGGCGTCGTGTGGGAGTGCATGCCCGCGGCCGACGCGCCGCCGCCGGCCGCATCGCCCGACCCGGCCGCGCC
>DASVLN010000245.1:0-2845 GCA_036384855.1 Burkholderiaceae bacterium
CGCGAGCGCCGCCGCCATCGACCAGAAGCCGCCGAGCGCGACGCCCAGCAGCACCCGCGCGGCCAGCAGCAGCGGCAGGCCGTGGGCGGCGATCGCGAGGGCGTTCGACGCCAACAGCAGGACGGTCAGCGCGAGCATCACGTGACGGCGATCCAGGCGGCGCGTGGCCAGCGGCACGGTGGGGGCGGCGATCGCACCGACCAGCGCCGTCGCGGTGACCGCCTGGCCGGCGGCGCCGTCGCTGACGCCGAGGTCGGCCGACATCGCCGTCAGCAGGCTCGCGGGCAGGAATTCGGCGGTGACGAGGCCGAAGACGCCCAACGCCAGCGAGGCGATGGCGGGCCAGTGCGCCGCGGCCGGCGGTGGCGGGGCGTGGGCGGCGCGGTCGACGCCGGCCGGGCGGTCGGAACAGAGCGTGGAGGACACGGCAAGACGTTTCCGGTGACAGGGGAACGCCAGCGTAGGTCTAAGATGCCGGCGTTTCCATGCCGGAAAATCTGAAATGCTTGACCATTCGTCCAGGCCCGTGCGACCGCCCTCGTCCGACTTCAGCAAGCCGCTCGACCCGCTCACGCAGGTGCTGCTGGGGCTGCGGCTCGAAGGCGTCGAGTACGGCCGCTGCCTGCTGCGCACCCCCTGGGCGGTCGCGTTCAAGGAGCAGCCGCATGCGCGCTTCCACTTCGTCGCCCGCGGCGGCAGTTGGCTGCGCACGCGCACCGGCGACTGGATGCGCCTGGACCCCGGCAGCGCGGTGCTGCTGCCGCGCGGCAGCTTCCACGTGATCGCGAGCTCGCCCGAGGTGCCGGCCATCGACATCGAATCGCTCGCCCGACGCGCCGTCGCCGAGGACATCTACCTCGTCGAGGGAGACCCCAAGGCCGCAGGCGCGGATGCACCGCCGCCGGACGTGATGTTCTGCGGCGCGATGCGCTTCAACCTCGACCCGCTGCATCCGCTGGTGGCGATGATGCCCGAGGCGATGCGCGCCGACGGCCTCGCGGTGCGCGACCCGACCGTGCCCGCGCTGCTCGAAGCGATGGAGCGCGAGGTCGAGCTCGACCGCATCGGCGCCTGCGGCATCCTGTCGCGGCTCGCGGACGTGCTGGCGGCCAGCATCATCCGCGCCTGGGTGGAGTGCGGCTGCAGCGACTCCACCGGCTGGGTCGCGGCGGTGCGGTGTCCCAAGCTCGGCAAGGTGGTCGCCGCGATCCACGCGGATCCGGCGCGCAACTGGACGGTCCCCATGCTCGCGGCGCTGATGGGCGCGTCGCGCTCGAGCTTCGCCGAGGCCTTCACGCGCACCTTGGGCGAGAGTCCGGCGAAGTACGTCGCGAAGATGAAGATGGTGCAGGCGCGCCGGTGGATCGCGCAGGACGGCATGCGCGTGGCGGTCGCGGCCGACCGGCTCGGCTACGACTCCGAGGCTTCGTTCAGCCGCGCGTTCAAGCGCGTGATCGGGCATTCGCCGAGCGCGGCGCGCGCGACCGCGGCGCGCTGAGCCGCTCGCACGCCCGCGCGATTGCCTCCTTCACGCCGGGTAGCGCCCGCCGACGATCGCCCGCAGCGGCGCCAGCCGGCGCTCGTATGGCCGCCAGCGCTCGACCGAGGTGCGGTAGATCGGCCGCCGCACCTGGGCGACGCTGGCAGTGCGCACGACGCGGCGGTTGTCGTGGAACTCGAGGCAGCGCGCGTCCCAGGGCAGGCCGAGGTAGTCGACCAGGCGCCGCGCCTGGGCCTCGAAGTCGGCGACCATCGTCTCGTAGGGCATCTCCAGCATGCGGCCGGGCGGCAGCGCGGCGCGCCAGTGGCGCATCAGGTCGTCATACGTCACCCAGTATCGGCCGAGCACCTCCAGGTCGTAGGTGAAGGCCAGGTGGTCCGCCGCGAACAGCCGCGACCAGCACGAGAAGCAGGCATCCATCGGGTCGCGCCGGGCGTGCACGATGCGCGCATCGGGGAACAGCACGTGCATGAAGCCGACGTGCAGGAAGTTGCCCGGCAGCTTGTCGACGACGTGCGACGCGCCGGGCGCGAGCGCGCGCAGGCGCTCGCGGTAGCGGCGGCCCAGGCGGCGCAGGTCCTCGGGGGGCCAGGCGGCGAGGGTCTCGGGGAACGCGAACTCCGCGCCCGGCGCAAGGTCGCCGGCCGCCGAGGCCAGCGCCTCGCCGAGCCACGTCAGCTCGCCCGCGCCGTGCACGGCCGGATGGGTGGCGAGCACCTGCTCCAGCAGCGACGTGCCCGAACGCGGCATGCCGACGATGAAGACGGGGATCGGCCCGTCCGCGGGCTCGTCCGCGTCCGGCGCGAGCGCCGCCAGCGTCTCGCGCCCGAGCGTCGCGCGGATGCGGCGCACGAGGTCGTCGTGGCCGGCCTCGTCCCATGGGGCGAGCGCGCGCTTGAGGCGGTTGCCTTCGGCGAACGCGTCGAAGGCCTCGTCGTGGCGGCCGACGTCGTCGAGCATCTTGCCCGCCGCGAACCAGTAGCGCACGCGGCCGTGCTCGGGGAGCGCGGGGACGCGGTAGCCCAGCCCGAGCAGGCGGTCGACCTGCGGGTCGCCGGGCCGGTACTTCTTCAACGGCGACAGGTTGCAATGGGCCTCGATCTGGTCGGGCCGCAGCGCGAGCACGCGCTCGAAGGCCGCGGCCGCCTCCTCGATCGCGCCGAGCTGGCGCTGGCAGACGCCCAGGTTGTTGAGCGCCTCGACGTGATCCGGCTGCGCGGCGAGCGCGGCCTGGTAGCAGGCGACGGCGTCCTCGAGGCGGCCGGCGTCCTGGCAGGTGTTGCCCAGGCCGAAGTGCGCCGCCGCGAAGCCCGGGGCGAGCGCCGTCGCGCGCTCGTAGTGCGC
>DASVLN010000246.1:0-6769 GCA_036384855.1 Burkholderiaceae bacterium
GCGTCGACGCGGCGGCGACCCTGGCCCGCTTCGCGGCCGGCGCACGGTGATGCACGCTCGCGCCGGCCGCGGCCACCGCCGCGGCGAGCACGATCCCGGCGCCCGCCGCCGCGAGGCCGCGCGGCGCGCGCGGGCCCTCGCATCGCGTCCGTCCGGGGGGCATCGCCGTGGCTTCTCGTTCCATCCCGCAAGTGTAGGCAACGCGCGCGCGGCGCTCACCGGAAACGTCACGCGCTTCGTCCACAATGGCCGCATGATCGAACCGCTGCTCGTGCCCCGCGAATCCTTCGACGACCCCGACGCCGCGGTGGAACGCGTGCGCCAGATCTACCAGGCCGGCGTCGACCACCTGCGCCGCCACCTGCACGAGTTCGTCGCCGGGCGCGTGCCCGCGGCGCACGTGCGCGCCTGCTACCCGAGCGTGCGCGTGCACACCGACACGGTCGCGCGCGCCGACTCCGTCTCCAGCTACGGCTTCGTCGCGGGCCCCGGCACGTTCGAGACCACGCTCACGCGCCCGGAGCTCTTCGCGTCGTACTACCGCGAGCAGTTCCGCCTGCTGCGGCAGCACCACGGCGTGAAGGTCGAGGTCGGCGTCAGCCGAGAGCCCATGCCGCTGCACTTCAGCTTCGCCGAGCACGACCACGTCGAGGGCACGCTGACGGCGCAGCAGCGCCTGCAGCTGCGCGACCTGTTCGACCTGCCCAACCTCGCGGCGATGGACGACGGCATCGCCAACGGCACGCACGACCCCGGCGCGGGCGAGCCGCTGCCGCTCGCGCTGTTCACGGCGCCGCGCGTCGACTACTCGCTGCACCGCCTGCGCCACTACACCGGCACGGCGCCCGAGCACTTCCAGAACTTCGTCCTGTTCACGAACTACCAGTTCTACATCGACGAGTTCATCGCGCTGGGCCACCGCGAGATGGCGCGCGCGGACTCCGACTACGACGCCTTCGTCGAGCCCGGCAATGTCGTCACGGCGCGCGCCGGCCGACCGGCGCCGGCCGGACCCGCGGGGATCGCGCCGCAGCGCCTGCCGCAGATGCCGGCGTACCACCTCAAGCGCTCGGACAACAGCGGCATCACGATGGTCAACATCGGCGTCGGGCCGTCCAACGCGAAGAACATCAGCGACCACATCGCCGTGCTGCGCCCGCACGCGTGGATCATGCTGGGCCACTGCGCGGGGCTGCGCACGACGCAGCAGCTCGGCGACTACGTGCTGGCCCACGGCTACGTGCGCGAGGACCATGTGCTCGACGAGGAGCTGCCGCTGTGGGTGCCGATCCCGCCGCTCGCCGAAGTGCAGGTGGCGCTCGAGCAGGCGGTGGAGCAGATCACGCAGCTGTCCGGCATGGCGCTCAAGCGCGTGATGCGCACGGGCACCGTCGCCTCGACCGACAACCGCAACTGGGAGCTGCTGCCGCATCCGGGCCCGGAGCGCCGCTTCAGCCAGAGCCGCGCGATCGCGCTCGACATGGAATCCGCCGCCATCGCCGCCAATGGCTTCCGCTTCCGCGTTCCGTACGGGACGCTGCTGTGCGTCTCCGACAAGCCGCTGCACGGCGAGATCAAGCTGCCCGGCATGGCCAACCACTTCTACCGCGAACGCGTCGAGCAGCACCTGCGCATCGGCATCCGCGCGCTCGAGCTGCTGCGCGATGCCGGCGCGAAGCTGCACAGCCGCAAGCTGCGCGGGTTCGCGGAGGTCGCGTTCCAATGACGCCCCGCGCGCGCTGACCGTGTTCAGGACGCTCGTCCAGCCCGGCCGGCCCGAAGCGCAGCGCGTCGAGTCGGTCGAAGGCCCCGCGCTCGAAGCCGCGTTCGTCGTGCCCGCCGGCGCGACGCTGCTCGAAGGCATCGCCGCCGGCATGGCGCGCGCGGGCCTGCGCTGCGGCACGGTGCGGCTGGCGGACGTCGAGGTCGCCTCGCTGCAGTACGTGCGCCCGGCACCGGCCGCCGACGGCGAGCATGTCGCCTTCTACAGCGCGACCCACCGCATCGAGGGGCCGCTGCGGCTGCAGCGTGTCGTCGCCACCTTCGGCGAGAAGGACGGCCGGCCGTTCGTGCATGCGCACGGCCTCTGGTTCGACGAACGGGGCCGGCTCGCGGGCGGCCATCTGCACAACGACGCGGTGCGCGTGGCCGCGGACGCGCCCGCACGCGCGTGGGGCCTGGCCGGGGCGGCGATGGCGGTCGAGTTCGACGAGGAGACGCGCTTCAGCCTGTTCCGTCCTCGGCCCGTCGGCGACGCCGCCCCGGCCGACGCCGGCATGCCCCGCTGCGTGATCGCGCGGGTGCGGCCCAACGAGGACCTGCTGGCCGCCGTCGAGCGCACGGCCGCGGCGCACGGCATCGCATCGGCGCACATCGCGGGCAGCGTGGGCAGCCTGGTCGGCGCGAGCTTTGCCGACGGCCGCGAGGTCGCCGACACGGCCACCGAGATCCTCGTGCTGCACGGTGCGGTCGAGCCCGCGTCGGGCACGCCGCGCGCCACGCTCGAGATCGCGCTGGTCGATCCGCGCGGCGATGTCCACGTCGGCGTGCTCGCGCGCGGCGCCAACGCGGTGCTGATCTGCTTCGAGCTCGTCCTCGTCGAGGATCGCGGGGCGACCTGAGCGGGTCGCGATGGGGAGCGTCACGCGACCCGCCAGGCAGTGCGCCGACCCTTGCACCGACCCGCCCACGGGCGTAGGCTGCGGCTTCATCCTGCCATCCGGCCGTGACGCGGTTCGGGTCGCCGCGGAGCCGGTCTGGCGTCTCGGCCCGTGGAGACACGTGCCATGACGAGCCTGGACACATCGGACATTGCAGCGATCCGCAACGTCGCCCTGGTGGGCGCCTCGGCCACCGGGAAGACGACCCTCGCCGAGGCCTTGCTGGCGCGCGCGGGCGCCATCAAGACGATCGGCTCCGTCGAGCGCGGCTCGACCGTGAGCGACCACGATCCGCTGGAAAGGCGCGCCCAGCACTCGCTGTCGACCAGCATCCTCAATCTCGAGCACGACGGCGCCCGCGTGCAGTTGCTCGACACGCCCGGGGCGCTCGAGTTCGTCGGCCAGTCGCTGCCGGCGCTCGAGGCCGTGGAGACGGCGGCCATCGTCATCAGCGCGGCTGCCGGCGTCGACGCGACCGCGCAGCGCATGATGGCGCACGCGGCCGAGCGCAAGCTCGATCGCATGATCGTCGTCAACCGCATCGACGTCGCCGGCGCGGACTGCGCCGCCGTGCTCGCCCAGATCCGCGAGACCTTCGGCCGCGAATGCCTGCCGCTGAACCTGCCCGCCGCCGGCGGCACGCGCGTCGTCGACTGCTTCTTCAACCGCGGCGGCGAGACCGACTTCTCATCGCCGGAGGAAGCGCACCGCGCACTCGTCGAGCAGGTCGTGGAGGTCGACGCCGATTTCGTCGACCGCTACCTGAACCAGGGCGACGTCGACGCGCGCGAGCTGCACGCGCCGCTGGAGCAGGCGCTGCGCGAAGGTCACCTGATCCCGGTGTGCTTCGTCTCCGCGCGCACCGGTGCCGGCGTGCCCGAGCTGCTGGACGCGATCGCGAAGCTGCTGCCCAATCCGAGCGAGGGCAACCCGCCCGACTTCCTCGACGGCGAGGGCGCCGACGCGCGCCTCGTGCATGCGCGGCCCGACCCGTCGATGCACGTGCTCGCGCATGTCTTCAAGGTCGCGATCGACCCCTACGTCGGCAAGATGGGCGTGCTGCGCGTGCACCAGGGCACGATCACGCGCGACAGCCAGCTGTTCGTCGGCGACGGCCGCAAGCCCTTCAAGGTCGGCCACCTGTTCCGGCTGCAGGGCGCCGAGCACGTCGAGATCCCGCGCGCCGGCCCGGGCGACATCTGCGCCATCGCCAAGGTCGACGCGCTGCACTTCGATGCCGTGCTGCACGACGCCGCGGAGGACAGCCACATCCACCTGAAGGCCCTGTCCTTCCCGACGCCGGTGCACGGCATCGCGATCGAGCCGAAGCGCCACGGCGACGAGCAGCGCCTCTGGGACCTCGTGCAGCGCGCGGTCGACGAGGACCCGTGCCTGCGCATCGAGCAGGTCGCGGCCACGCGCGAGACGGTGGTCAACGGCCTGGGCGAGCTGCACCTGCGCATGCTGCTGGAGCGGCTGCGCGAGGTGCACAAGTTCGAGGTGGAGACGCGCCCTCCGCGCGTCGCCTACCGCGAGACGATCACCGCGAAGGCGGAGGGCCACTACCGCCACAAGAAGCAGACCGGCGGCGCCGGCCAGTTCGGCGAGGTCTTCCTGCGCGTCGAGCCGCTCGGCCGCGGAGAGGGCTTCGAGTTCGTCGACGTCGTCAAGGGCGGCGCGATCCCGGGCCAGTTCATGCAGGCGGTCGAGAAGGGCGTGCGCGAGGCGCTGGCCGCCGGCGCGATCGCGGGCTATCCGGTCGAGGACATCCGCGTCACGATCCACGACGGCAAGAGCCACAGCGTCGACTCGAAGGACATCGCCTTCGCGACCGCGGCGCGCAAGGCGACCTGGGTCGCCATCATGGAGGCGCGGCCCATCGTGCTCGAGCCCATCGTCGACGTCGAGATCACCGCGCCCGCCGCCGCGATGGGCGACATCACGGGCGACCTCGCCTCGCGGCGCGGCCAGGTCAGCGGCACCGACGCGCTCCTGGGCGGCGCCATCGTCGTGCGCGGCAAGGCGCCGGCCGCCGAGCTGATCGGCTACGCGATGCGCCTGAACGCGATGACCAGCGGCGAAGGGCGCTTCACGGTCGCCTTCTCCCACTACGAGCCCGCGCCCGCGAGCGTGCAGAACGCGCTGCGCACGCAGCACAAGCCGGTCGAGGTCGACTGAGCAGCCGCCTCTCGACGGACAAGGGGCGCGTGCCCGTCGCCGGACGCGCGCCCCTTGGTCCTCGTGGCGCCGCCGCGGCGGCGCGCCGTCAGAATTGCAGCTGGCCGATCTTGCCCAGCGCGGCGGCGATGTTGGCCTGGGCGGCCTTCTCGTTGGCGATGCGCAGGCGCTCGACGCCGGCGAACGCGTCACCGGTCGTCGCGGTGCCTTCCGACTTGATGCTGTCCTGCCAGACGGCCGTGCCGTCGGCCTTCTTCAGCGACCAGGCGGCTTCCATCTTCACCGTGAAGGACAGGCCGAACGACGGCTGGTCCATCGAGATGACGGTCACGCCGAGCTGGTAGTCGCCGCCCTTGCCCTCGACGACGGCGGAGAACGTCTTGCTCTGCTCGATCGACGCGGCGATGGCCTGGCGGAAAGCGTCGTTCGAGATCTGCGACTTGCCCATCGAGCTCGTCTCGCTGCCGCCGGCGACGACGACGCTGGTCGTCTGCGGATGGTGGATGCCGGCGACGGCCGGCTTGGCGATCATGTTCTCCGGCTTGGAGGCGGTGGCGCAGCCGGCCATGACGGCGGCGGCCGCGCACAGGGCGGCGATGGAGGCGAAACGGGACAGCGCCTGGATCTTCTTCATGATGGGATGTGTGTTGACGTGGTTGCGATGAGGCACGCCGATGCCGCCGTCGGCGTGTCCGGCCAGCGGCGTCGGCGTGCGAGGGGAACGCTCAGTTCTTGGCGGCGAGGACGTTGGTGACGACCTCGTCCACCATCTCGGGCTGCGACTTGCGCGTGAGCGAGGTGTGCACGGAATGCGCCGTGGCGAGCGGGAACTCCTTCGAGTCGCGCATCGTCACGTTGAGCTGCAGCATGTACATCGTGATGTCCCACATCCACTTGTCGACGTAGGTCACGACGGCGTCCTGCTCGTACGGCGGCTTCAGCGCCGGGCCGGTGGCCACGGTGTAGCCGCGCTTCTCGAAGGCCTTCTTCAGCTCGAGGTCGACCGCGTGGTCGTCGCCCTCCTCGTGGACGACGTAGATCGATTTGACCTTGCCCAGGTCGGCGCCCGCCATGAGCGTGGACTGGGCCTGGTTGACGGCGCAGCCGGTGGTGGCGCCGAGGACGAGCGCGACCGAGCCGGCCGCGGCGATGCGTCTGAACATGAACTCCCTCCCTGTGAACGTTTGTTGCTCAGCGGGCCGGATTATTTCAGTTCGTCGCTCCAGCTCGACAGTGGCAAATCCGAGTTCAGCTCGCGTTCAGGTTCTCGCGGCCGCGGTCAGTCGTCGTCGGGCGCGCCTTCCTGCTCGTCGTCGTCGCCCTTCTTCGCCCAGCGCGAGAGCGACTTCTGCAGCGGCGCCGCCGACTGGACGAACGCGTCGGCCGACTCCGGCTTCGCCAGGCGCATCGCCGGCAACGAGATCGTCCCGAGGTAGAGCCCGCCGACCAGCGGCTGCTGGTGGCGCACGCGCTCGGCGACGTTCAGGCCGCCGACGACCGCGACCACGCCGACGAGGACCCAGCCGAACGCGCGCCGCCGCGTCGGCTGCACGATGCTCAGGTGGCGCCACAGCAGCATCGTGATCGCCGCGATCGCCAGCACGTGCCCGGCCTTGGCCAGCACGGGCAGCGACAGGGCGAACGCCGCCTGGCCGCAGACAGCCTCGACGATCGTGGCCACCAGCGGCCAGAACAGGGCCGCCTCCAGGTGCGGCCAGAACGCGAACTGGCGCTGGAAGATCTTCGAGACCAGCGCCCACAGCCCGCACCAGATGCCCAGCCCGAGCGGCGCCGCGAGGTACATGCCGGTCATCGCCGTGCCCGACTCGCCCGGCACCGACGACAGCCAGAGGTCGAAGCCCGCCCACGCCGCGGCCAGCACCGCGAGCGCGAGCAGCCAGGCCGCACGCCTGCGGCCACCGCCGGGGTCG
>DASVLN010000247.1:0-5512 GCA_036384855.1 Burkholderiaceae bacterium
GGCCGCGCGCAGGACGACCGGCGCGCGCTTGAGCGTGCGCAGCACGTCGGCCAGGTGCAGGCGGTCGCGCACGCTCACGAGCAGGCGCAGCTCGGTGGTCTCGGCGGCGCGTTCGTCGCCCATGTCGATGTGCGTGATGTCGGCCTCGGCGGCGCTGATCGCCTGCGCGACCTGCGCCAGCGCGCCCTTGGCGTTGCGCACCAGGACGGTCACCGAGGTCTCGAACGGGCGCGTGAGCACCTCCGCCCAGTCGACGCCCATCCAGCGCTCGGCGTCGCGGTCCTTGAGGCGGCGGCCGATCGAGCAGTCCGTCGTGTGCACGGTCAGGCCCTCGCCGCCGAAGTGGCCGGCGATCTCGTCGCCCGGGATCGGCCGGCAGCAGGTCGCCAGCTGCACCGACGCGCCTTCGCTGCCGTCGATCTCGACGAGGTTGTGCACGGGCTGCCCGTCGCCCTCGCCGTAGCGGCCCATCGTCAAGGTGACGGCGTCGGGGCGGCCGCCGCGCTCGGCCAGCAGCTGCGCGAGGCGCTTGGCGACGATCGACGAGATCTTGCGCCCGAGGCCGATGTCGACCATCAGCTCGGCGCGGCTGCGGCTGCCGCTCCAGCGCGTGAGCGCCTGCCAGACGGCAGCGTTGGACTCGTCCTCGACCGGCATCGCCATGCCCTCCGAGCGCAGCGCCTGCGCGAGCAGCTTCTCGCCGAGCGCGATCGACTCCTCCTGCTCGAGGTTCTTCAGGAAGTGGCGGATCTTGGCGCGCGCGCGTCCCGTGCGCACCGAGTTCAGCCATGACGGGTTCGGCCGCGCGTTGGGCGAGGTGCTGACCTCGACGACGTCGCCGCTCTTCAATTCGGTGCGCAGCGCCACCGGCTCGCCGTTGACCTTGGCCGCGACGCAGTGGTCGCCGACGTCGGAGTGGATCGCGTAGGCGAAGTCGATCGGCGTCGCGCCGCGCGGCAGCGCGAGGATCTTGCTCTTGGGCGTGAAGACGTAGACCGCGTCGGGGAACAGGTCGATCTTCACGTGCTCGAGGAACTCGCTCGAGTCGTGGGTGTCGCGCTGGATGTCGATCAGCGACTGCAGCCACATCGCGCCCAGGCGCTGGGCCTCGTCGGGCATCGGGCCGCCCTTGCCGTCGCGGCCCTCCTTGGACAGCGCCTTGTACATCCAGTGCGCCGCGATGCCGGCCTCGGCGACGGCGTGCATCTGCTCGGTGCGGACCTGGAACTCGACCGCCGTGCCGAGCGGGTTGACGAGCGTCGTGTGCAGCGACTGGTAGCCGTTGGCCTTGGGGATCGCGATGTAGTCCTTGAAGCGGCCCGGCACCGGCTTGTACATCTGGTGCAGCGTGCCGAGCGACTGGTAGCACTCGTCGAGCGAGTTCACGACCACGCGGAAGCCGAAGATGTCGTTGACCTGCGCGAACCCGGCGTGCTTCTCGCGCATCTTGCGGTAGATCGAGAAGACGGTCTTCTCGCGGCTGTAGACGGTCACGCGCCGGCGCGCGGCGGCGAAGGCGGCCTCGACGTCGCGGCGCATGCGGTCGACGATGTCGCGCCGCGTGCCGCGCGCGCGCTCGAGCGCCTTGGCCACCGCGGCGTAGCGCCAGGGGTGGATGAAGCGGAACGAGAGATCCTGCAGCTCGCGGTACATCTGGTTCAGGCCCAGGCGGTGCGCGATCGGGGCGTAGATCTCGATCGTCTCGCGCGCGATGCGGGCGCGCTTGCCGGGCGCCATCGCGTCCATCGTGCGCATGTTGTGCAGGCGGTCGCACAGCTTGATGAGGATGACGCGCACGTCGCGCGACATCGCCAGCAGCATCTTTCGGAAGGACTCGGCCTGGCCCTCCTCGCGCGTGGAGAACTGCAGCTTGTCGAGCTTGGTCAGCCCGTCGACGAGGTCGGCGGTGGGGGCGCCGAAGCGTTCGATCAGCTCGGGCTTGGTGACGCCGCAGTCCTCCATCGTGTCGTGCGTCAGCGCGGCCACGAGCGCCTGCGCGTCGAGTTTCCAGTCCGCCACGAGGCCGGCGACGGCCAGTGGGTGCGTGATGTAGGGGATGCCGCTCGCCCGCAGCTGGCCGAGGTGGGCCTCGTCGGCGAACTTGTAGGCCTCGCGCACCTTCTTCAGGTCGAGCTTGCTGAGGTAGTCCAGCTTCTCGGACAGCGCCGCGAAGGTGGACACCTCCGCCTGCGGCTCGGGCGGGGGGGCCGTGCGCGCCGGCGGATGCTGCTTCGGCGACAGCAGGTCGGCGGCGAACGATCGAATGCTCATCCCGGAAATTTAGCGTGTAAACCGCCCGCCCGACGGCGGCCGGCCGAATGTCCGCGCATTCCTGCCTCCCGCAGCACGTGCAGGCGAGCCTTTCGATGGCTGCCGGGCGACGGTCGACCGGGTTTGCCCTGGAAATCGTTGGCAATAAGTCCATCGTATTTGCGAACATCTGTTTGCAAATGGCGAGCAAATGAAACTTTTCCGCCCCAGGAGCCGGCATCGTCCCTAGCATGCCTCCGGTTCGCACTGGTTCTGGAACCGGTTCCCGACCAGTCGAGTCGCCCATCGGCCACTTCCACGGAGACTCCGCCATGACACGCCTGTCCATCCGCCTCGCCTGCCCGTTGGCGGGCCTGCTCGTCGCCCTGGCGCCCGCCGCCCGCGCGCAGACCGCCGCCGACTATGCGCAGGGGGTGACGGTCGCCGGCAGCACCGCGACGATCTGGTTCCAGCCGAGTTCGTCGTCCACGACTTGGACAGACGTGCACTACCAGCTCGACGGCGGCCCGCAGCAGAACCTGCGCATGGCCCGCGACGCGTCCACCGGCCGCGAGACCGAGGCCGTGGCGGCGCCGGTGTCCGCGGGCAGCACGCTGCGCTACTTCTTCACCTACGACAAGGGGTCGCCGGCGTACGACTCGGCGAGCTACAGCTACACCGTCGGCTCCGGCTCCGGCTCCGGCTCCGGCTCGGGATCCGGTTCGGGCTCGGGCGGCACCTGGAACCAGCACACCACCTTCCACCTCGTCAACGGCACGCACGGCGCGTACGGCGACGCGCAGGTCTACTGGGCCATCGTGGGCAAGGACTGGGCGACCGGCCGTTTCGTGCACGTGGACGCGGGCGGCGCCCTGGTGCCGATGTCGACCGCCGACAACGGCGCGCTGGCCAAGGACGGCGTCGCCTACACCGACTACTTCCACACGCTGGCGCAGGCGAGCACGGTGACGATCCCGCCGATCGACTCCGCGCGCCTGCTGCTGAGCGTGGGCGGCCCGATGTACCTCCGCGTGAACCAGGACGCCGCGGGCAACCTCGGCTACACCGGCGCCAACATCGAGAACCCGAGCGACCCCAACATCGACGTCACCTTCGACTTCGTGGAGATGGCCATCGACCCGAACTCGGGCTTCTACGGCAACACGACGCGCGTCGACCAGTTCGGCTTCCCGGTCACGCTGCGCCTGCAGGGGCTGGGCGGCTACGACCAGACGGTGGGCGAGACGGAGACGCGCGCGGCGCTGGTGTCGGAGTTCGCCGGTGCGGTGCCGGGGCCGTTCCAGGGCCTCGCCCAGTCGCCCTACCTGCCGTACCGCATCGTCGCGCCGGGGCACGCCAGCTTCCGTCCCGGCCAGCCGAACGCGAACTACCTCGACGGCTACATCGCCACGGTCTGGAACGAGTACCAGGCGAGGACGCTGACCTTCACCGACCAGCAGGGCACCTTCACCGGCCACGTCGTGAACGGCGCCTTCGTCTTCACGGACGGCCAGGGCACCTACACCATCGCGCGCGCGCCGACGACCGCCGAGGCCCTGCTGGGCAACGGCGTGCTCAACGATCCGACGGGGCAGTCGCCCGGCACGCCCGGCTGGGACAAGCAACTGCAGATCCAGGCCCAGCTGTGCGCCGCGATCAACCGCCACATCGTCGAGAACCCGTCCCAATGGAGCACGCCCGGGGCGTTCTACGGCGCCGGCTCGGTCGCGAACTGGTACGCCAGGTTCTGGCACGACCACGCGCTCGGCGGGCTGGCCTACGGCTTCCCGTACGACGACGTCGGCGGGTTCAGCTCCTCGCTGCACACGGCGGCGCCGACGACTGCGACCGTGACGATCGGCTGGTGAGGCGCCGGACGCGCCCCGGGCGCGAATGAAAAGAGCCCGCGGCCGTGCGGCAGGCGGGCTCTTCTTGCGGGCGCGCTGTCAGGCGCGCTTCCGCGCCAGCGCGCGCCTCCCGCGCGCGCGGGGCTGCGGATCAGGTCGGAACCTTGCGCAGCATCTCCTTGCCGACTTCGCCGGCGGCGATCTCGCGCAGGGCGGTGACGCCGTGCTTGTTCTTGGAGTCGATCTTGGGCGCGTGGCCCTGGCTCAGCATGCGGGCGCGATAGGTCGCGGCGAGCACGAGCTGGAAGCGGTTGGGGATCTTCTCCAGGCAGTCTTCAACGGTGATGCGGGCCATGAGGGGTTCCTGGGCTAGGGTGAGGCGGTCGATCGGTGCGCATTCAGGGAAGCTGGAGCGCGGCGAACACCTCGGGGTGAGCGTCGCGCTGGGCCGCGAAGCACAGCCGCTCGGGCTGGTCGCGGACGACGGCGCGAAGGTCCGCCACCGCGGCGTCGATCGAACCGTTGATTATAACGTAGTCGAACAGCGGCGCCTGGGCGACCTCGTGGCGCGCATTGTCCAGGCGCTGGGCGATGACCTCGGGCGCATCCTCGCCGCGGCCGCGCAGGCGCAGGGCGAGCGTGTCCCAGCTCGGGGGCAGGATGAAGATCAGCTTCGCGGCCGGGAACAGCTCGCGGATCTGCAGGGCGCCCTGCCAGTCGATCTCCAGCACGACATCCTTGCCGTCCTCCAGCAACGACTCGACGCTGCGGCGCGAGGTGCCGTACCAGTTGCCGTGGACGTGCGCATGCTCGAAGAACTGGCCGTCGTCGACCATCGCGCGGAACGTCGTCGTGTCGACGAAGTGATATTCGCGGCCGTCGCGCTCCTGGCCGCGCGGCGAGCGCGTCGTGTGCGAGACGGAGACCGCCAGCTGCGGCTCGTGCTGGAGCAGGGCCTTGACGAGGGTGGACTTGCCGGCGCCGCTGGGCGCGGCGACGACGAAGAGCTTGCCGGGGAGTTCCATGGTGCGGGCGCCGCGATCGAAGCCGTTCATTATCGTCGCAAACGTCGCTGCCCGATCGGGGCGCGGCACGCCTGCGGCGGCACAAGTTCGCGGGATGCGGCCCGGCGCGTCGTCAGGCGGCGGTGCCGTCGAACACCGTGGTGAGGCCGGGGCTGCGCAGCAGGCTCGCCGGCGTCACGGTCTCGCGCTGCCAGGGGATGCGGCCGAAATACCAGGCGCGCCAGAAGCCGAGGTCGGCACCGGGCGACTCGTGCAGCAGACCGGCGAACGTCTCGATGCGGCCGACCTGGACGCCCGCGCCCTCCTGCAGCACCTCGCGCACGTAGCGCGAGCAGAACTGGCGCCGCGAGTGCAGGTCGAATCCGGTGTCGTAGAACACGTGCGCGCGTT
>DASVLN010000248.1:0-1549 GCA_036384855.1 Burkholderiaceae bacterium
AGGCGGCCGCTCGGCGCCGCGTGCCGCAGCGCGGGCGCGCCGGCGGACGGGCCGGGCGCGCTCGCGGTCGGGCTCGCGGATCGCGCGGCGGGTCGGGCGGCGGGCGGAGCGGGCGTCGGAGTGGAAGTCGGCATGCGGGCCTTAGAGCGTCAACGGGCGCACCATGCGCAGCCACTTGCGCGCGGGCAGGCCGTAGCGGGCCTCGATGTTATCCGCGCGGGCGGCGAGCGTGTCGCGATCGGGCACCTCGACGCCGCGCGCCGCGATGACGACGGTGTTGCCCTCGCGCGTGGGGCGCAGGCTCCAGACCTGGTCGCTGCCGAAGGCCGACGCGATGCGCGCCGCGCTGGCGGGAAAGCTCGCGTCGCGGCCGAACAGGTTGACCGCCATCAGGCCCCCGTGCGCGAGCACGCCGCGGCAGGCGGCGTAGAACGCGTCGCTGTCCAGGACGGGCGCCGCCGCCTCGTGGTCGTAGAGGTCCACGCTCAGCACGTCGGCCGACTGCAGGTGGGCCGGATCCTCGACCCAGCGCCCGGCGTCGCCCTGCACGACCTCCAGGCGCGCGTCGTCCGGCGGCAGCTTGAACCACATCCGGCAGGCGGAGATCACCGTCGGATTGAGCTCCACCGCGGTCGTGCGCATGCGCATCGCGCCGTGGGTGAAGCGCGTGATCGCGGCCGCACCGAGGCCGAGCTGCACCGCGTGGCCGCGCGCGACCTCGTCGGCCGGTCGCCACAGCATCCAGGCCATCATGCGCTGCACGTATTCGAGCTCGATCGCCTGCGGCTTTCGCACGCGCATCGCGCCCTGCACCCACGGCGTGCCCAGGTGCAGGTAGCGCACGCCGTCCTGCTCGGACATGGTGGCGGGTTCGTACTCGATTCTCGAGGTCATTGCGGATCGTAGCGCGAGAAGACGTCGCGCCAGGCCGCGAGCTTGCGCTCGAAGCTCCAGGCGGCGTTGGCGGGGCTGGTCGAGGGCAGCGCATGGACGTCCACGCCCAGCGCCGCGGTCAGGCGGCGCGAGCGTGCCGACTCGGCCCCGTTGTGCGCCACCGCGCGCAGGCCCGGCGCGAGCGTGCGCAGGCGCGCGAGGTCGTTGGGCTCGGGCACGCGGATCGCGCTGTCCAGGCTGCCGGCGCGCTCGCAAGCGCGGTAGACATCCCACAGGCCGACGCGATGGCGCCGCAGCGCCTCGAGGCGGCCGGCATAGTCGCGCCCGACGAGATCCTCGCCCCACAGCGCCGACAGCAGCCGCCAGAACGCGTTGCGCGGATGGCCGTAATACTGCTGCGCGGCCAGCGAGGCGACGCCGGGGAAGCTCCCGAGCACGACGAGCCGCGTGTCCGGCGCGATGACGGGAGCCAAGCCTTCGAGCATCGCGCGATCCTAACCCGCGCGCCCTCGCCCCGCGGGCCGCGCAGGCGTCGCCGGCCGGGCATCCGGGCCGGCGGACGCGCGCCCGCCGTCACTCACCCGTGGCCTTGTGCACGCCGTGGTCGATCGCCTCGCCGGTCCGGTGCGCAGCGTGGCGGATAGCATGGCCGGTC
>DASVLN010000249.1:0-1764 GCA_036384855.1 Burkholderiaceae bacterium
GCGCACGTCGAGCAGGCCGAGCAGGCCGCCGGCCGCGAGCGCGAGCGCCAGCTGCAGGCCCGCCTGGCGGAGCTCGGCGCGCTGGCCGCGACGGTCGCGCACGACATCCGAAACCCGCTCAACATCATCGCGATGGCCGTAGCCGGCGCGCCCACGGACACCAGGCGCGAGGTCGCCGACCAGGTCGCGCGGATCGCCAACCTGTCCAGGGATCTGCTGGACTACGCCAAGCCATGGAAGCTCGCGACGGCGCGCGTCGACCTCGCGGCCCAGGTGCGCGCCGCGGCCGCACGGCTGCCCGAGGTGACGCTGGGCGATGGTCTTGCGCAGGCGCTGCCGGTCGACGCCGATCCCCGGCGCATCGACCAGGCCCTTGCGAACCTGCTCGAGAACGCCCGCGCGGCCGCCGAGGATGCGGGCGTGGGTGGAGCACGCGCCCGCGTGCACGTCGACGCCGAAACCACGCCGCAGGGGCTGCAGCTGCATGTCTGCGACGACGGCCCCGGCGTACCCGACGAGATCCGCGCCCGCCTGTTCGAGCCCTTCGCCTCGCGCAGCCCCGGCGGCACCGGGCTCGGCCTGGCCATCGTCGCGCGGGTGATGGCTGCGCACGGCGGCTCGGTCGCCCTGACCGAGCGCCCGCCCTGGCGCACCTGCTTCACCCTCACCTTCCCGACCCCGACATGAGCGACACGACCGCCGACATCGGCGCGGATACCCACGGCCGTATCTTGCTCGTCGACGACGAGCCGGCGTTCCAGCGCCTGGGCGCCGCATTCCTGCGCGACCAGGGCTACGAGGTCGCCGTCGCGGGGGACGGCGATCAGGCGCTGGAGGCCTGCTCGCGCCGGCGGCCGGACGTCGTGCTGCTTGATCTCGCGATGCCGCCCCACATGGATCCAGAGATCGGCCTGGAGCTGATCGCGCACCTGCCGCCGGTGCCCGTCGTCGTGCTGACGGGCCACGGCGAGCACGAGCTCGCGCTGCGCGCCGCGGAGCTCGGCGCCTGGGATTTCCTCGCCAAGCCGGTCGACCCCGACATGCTGCGCTTCGTCGTCGCGCGCGCGCTGCGCAAGGCGCGCGTGGACGCGGAGCTCGCCGCGCTGCGCGCCGCCAATGCCGCTGACGACCTCGGCCTCGTCGGCCAGGCACCGGCGATGGCGCAGCTGCGCGCGATGGTGCGTCGGGTCGCGCAGACCGGCGTGAGCGTGCTCGTGCTCGGGCCGACCGGCACCGGCAAGGAGCTCGTCGCGCGCGCCCTGCACGCAGGAGGCGTGCGCAGCGCGGGGCCGTTCGTCGCCATCCACTGTGGCGCGCTGTCGGCCGAGCTGCTCGAGAGCGAGCTGTTCGGTCACGTCAAGGGCAGCTTTACCGGCGCGTACCGGGACCAGCCCGGGCTCGTGGAGGCCGCGCACGGCGGCACGCTGTTCCTCGACGAGGTCGGCGAGATGCCGCCGCCGATGCAGGTCAAGCTGCTGCGTTTCCTGCAGGAAGGCACCTTCGTCGCGGTCGGGGGACGAGTGCAGAAACGCGCCGACGTGCGCGTGGTCGCGGCGACGCACCGCGACCTCGAAGCGATGGTGCGCGAGGGCGCGTTCCGCGAAGACCTCTTCTACCGCCTCAAGGGCGTCGTGCTGCGCACGCCGGCGCTCGCGGACCGCGCCGCCGACGTGCCGCTGCTGGCCGCGCGCTTCCTGCGCCGTGTCGCACCGAGGGCGGGGCTGTCGGCGAGCGCGCTCGGGTGGCTCGCCGCGCGCGAGTGGC
>DASVLN010000250.1:0-1717 GCA_036384855.1 Burkholderiaceae bacterium
GCCGCGATGCCCCCAGCCACGCGGCGACCGCCCGGTTGTGCGCGCCCTTGCCGTGCGTCGTGTCGCCCACCAGCGGATGCGCGAGATGCTTGAAGTGGCGCCGGATCTGGTGGCGTCGGCCGCTGAGCGGCTCGACCTCGACCAGGGCGTAGCGGCTCGTCGCGTGACGGCCGTCGGGGAACGGCCATTCGAAGCGCCGCTGCACGTGCCAGCGCGTCGTCGCGGGCAGGCGCGGCTGGCCGGCGGAGGGCAGCTCGGGGTCGCGCGCGAGCGGGTAGTCGATCACGCCGTCGTCCTGCGGCCAGCCGCGCACCAGCGCGAGATAGCGCTTGCCCACGCGCCCGGACTCGAACGCCGGCCCGAGCGCGCGTGCCGTGTCGACGTTGCGCGCGAACGCGAGCAGGCCCGACGTCGCCTTGTCCAGCCGGTGCAGCAGCCACAGCGGCTCGCCGCGCTGTGCGCGCAGCAGCTCCGCGGCGCTGCGGGTCTCGTGCTCGTCGAGCGACGAGCGATGCACCAGCAGGCCGGCGGGCTTGTCGATGACGACGAGGTCGGCGTCGGCGTGGAGCACGCGCAGCGGCGGCGCGGCGGCGTCGCCGTCGATGGGGCGGTCGTCGGCCGGGGTCATGTCGGTTCAGTTCGCGGCATCGTCGGCGGATTGTCCGACGCCAAGCGGTGCGCGCGTTCAGGCGCCCCCGGCGTCGTCACCCACCCGGAAGACCGACACCGCGTCCGCGAGCCGGTGCGCCTGCTCGCGCAGGCTGTCGGCGGCGGCGGCGGTCTGCTCCACGAGCGCGGCATTCTGCTGCGTGGCGTCGTCGAGGTCGGAGACCGCGGTGTTGACCTGCGCCACGGCGTCGGCCTGCTCGGACGAGGCGGTGCGGATCTCCGCGATCACCGCGCCGACCTGGCGGATCGAGTCGGCGATCGCCGCCATCGACGTCCGCGTCTCGGCGACCAGCCCGCCGCCGTCGCCCACCGCCTGGCCCGACTCGCCGATCAGCTTGCCGATCTCGCCGGCCGCCTGCGCGGAGCGCTGCGCGAGGCTGCGCACCTCGCCGGCGACCACCGCGAAGCCGCGCCCCTGCTCGCCGGCGCGCGCGGCCTCGACCGCGGCGTTGAGCGCGAGGATGTTGGTCTGGAAGGCGATGCCGTCGATGATGCCCACGATCTCGCCGATGCGCGCCGCGTAGCTCGTGATGCGCTCCATCGTCGCGGTCATGCGGTCGACGACCGCGCCGCCGGCCTCGGCCGCCTGCGTCGCGCCGCGCGCCAGTTCCTCGGCGGTGCCCGCGGCGTCGGCGGTGTGGCGAAGCGTGCTCGAGATCTGCTCCATCGTCGATGCCGTCTCCTGCAGCGACGCGGCGGCGCGCTCGGTGCGGGCGGACAGGTCCTGGCTGCCCTGCGCGACGTCGCGGCTGGCGACCTGGATCGAATCCGTCGTGCCGCGCACCTCGCCCACCAGCTTGCGCAGGGAGGACTGCATCGCCTGCAGGCTCCCGAGCAGCGAGGCGAGTTCGTCGCGGCCCTGGACGACGATGCGCCCGCCCAGGTCGCCGTCCGCGACCGTCCGCACGGCGCGCACCGCGGCGTCGAGCGGCGCCGTCACCGAGCGCGTGATGAGCCACGCGCAGGCCGCGCCGGTGACGATGGAGATCGCCGCCAGCGCGATCGTCGCCCAGCACGCGCGCGCGGCCTGGGCGTCGGCCTCGGCGAT
>DASVLN010000251.1:0-10627 GCA_036384855.1 Burkholderiaceae bacterium
GGCCTGCTGGGCGGCCGTGGTGTCGAACAGGAATGGGCTGAACGAATTCGGACCAAGCGAGGGGACGGCCATCGAAAGCTCCTGACGTGGGCATTGCTCGACGACGGCAGCCGGAGTTCCGTGCCGGGGGACGAGAGCGCCGGTGGACGCCCCGTGTCGAGCTCCGGAGCAGTCTAGGACGGCCGCCGCGCAGGGCGGAAATGCCAAAAGACGGACGTTGTATGCCGAAACGACATGGGGTTTCCACCTAGTCCCGGCCGTCCGGGTTGCAATTCGATGACATGTTCCGGCGCCCCGTCGAGGTAACCTCGCGCCGCTGCACCCGTGGCCGGGCCGCGGCGACGCCAAGGAGCCCGAGGTGACCAACACGAACGCCGATTCCGCGCGCTGGCAGCGCGTGAAGGACCTGCTCGCGCGGGCGCTGGAGCTGCCGCCGGCCGAGCAGCGCGGCTTCCTCGAGCGCGAGTGCGGCGACGACGCCGGCCTGCGCACGGAGATCGAGTCGCTGCTGTCCGCGGCCCACGACGCCGACGACCGCCTGCATTCGCTCGCCCCCGACTGGATCGCCGACGCCGTGCATGCGGCGGGCGGCGGCTCGTGGATCGGCCGCCGCGTGGGCGCCTGGCGCATCGTCGCGCTGATCGGCGGCGGCGGCATGGGCGAGGTCTACCGCGCCGAGCGCGTCGACGGCCAGTTCGCGCAGGACGTGGCGGTCAAGGTGATGCGCGGCGGCTTCAATCCCGAGGGACTGGCCGCGCGCTTCAAGGCGGAGCGCCAGATCCTCGCGAGCCTCGACCATCCCAACCTCGCCAAGGTCCTCGACGGCGGCATCAGCGAGGACGGCCTGCCCTGGTTCGTGATGGAGCTGGTCGACGGCGAGCCCATCGATGTCTACGTCGCGCGCGAGAAGCGGTCCATCGTCGAGCGCGTGCGGCTGTTCCGCAGCGTCTGCCAGGTGGTGCACTACGCGCACCAGAAGCGCGTCGTGCACCGCGACCTCAAGGCCGACAACATCCTCGTGCGCCGCGACGGCGTCGTGAAGCTGGTGGACTTCGGCATCGCCAAGCGCATCGATCCCGCCGCGGCCGAGCCGCCGACGCGCACCGCCACCGCGCAGCGCGCGATGACGCTCGTCTACTCGAGCCCGGAGCAGGTGCGCGGCGGCGAGATCACGCCGGCCAGCGACATCTACTCCCTGGGCGTCGTGCTGTACCGCCTGTTGACCGACACGAGCCCGTATCCGCCCGCGACGACCGAGAACCCGTACGAGCTCACGCGCGCCATCTGCGACACCGAGCCGGCGCCGCCGAGCGCCGCCGCGACGACGCGCTCGGAGGCCGACCGCCGGCGCCTGCGGGGCGACCTGGACGCGGTCGTGATGATGGCGCTGCGCAAGGATCCCGCGCGGCGCTACGCCTCGGCCGAGGCGATGTCGGAAGACCTGTTCCGCCATCTCGAAGGCCTGCCCGTGCAGGCACGCCGCGGCGCGTGGAGCTACCGCGCCGGCCGCTTCCTGCTGCGCAACCGGGCGCTGGTGGGCGCGGTCATGGCGGCCAACCTGGCGCTGGTGGCGGGCATCGCCGTCGCGGGCTACGAGGCGTGGCAGGCCAACCAGCAGCGCGCCCGGGCCGAGCGCGACTTCGCCCGCCTGCGCCAGCTCGCCGGCGTGTTCGTGTTCGACATCCACGACGCGATCCAGACGCTGCCCGGCTCCACCGCCGCACGCCGGCTCGTCGCCCAGACCGCGCTCAGCTACCTGCAGGACCTGAGCGCGGAGTCCGCGGGCGACGGCATGCTGCAGACCGAGGTCGCGTCCGGCTATCGCAAGGTCGGCGACATCCTGGGCCGTCCCTACGTCGCCAACCTGGGCGATCCCAAGGGCGCCCACGAGAACTACGAGCGCGCGCGCCGCATGCTGCAGCCGCTCGTCGCGGCGCCGCTCGCGAGCGCGCAGGGACGCGCGGCGCGGCGCGAGCTGGTGCAGCTGCTGCAGCACGAGGGCTCGCTGTACGACTCCCTCGGCGACGACAAGCAGGCCGAGGCGACCATCGCCGCGGCATTGCCGATGGCCCAGGCGCTCGCCGACCTGCCGGACGCGGCGCCATCCGACCGCCTGGCGCTGGCGTCCAGCTACGTCCGGCTGAGCGCGGTGCAGTTCTACCAGGGCCATCCGCAGGACTACCTGAAGAGCTCCGACCGCTCGCTCGCGCTGCTGCAGGACGTGCTCGCCCGCACGCCCGACGACCAGGAGGCGCTGCAGCAGCAGTCGGTCGCGCGCGACCTGCGCGGGCAGTACCTCACGCAGGACGACACGCCGGCCGGCCGCCAGGCCGCCGTGGCGGCGTTCGAGCAGTCGGTGCACGCGCTGGACCACCTGCACGCGCTCGCGCCGCAGCGCGCCGACGTCACGCGCCGGCTCGCGGGCTCGCTCAGCAACGTCGGCTCGGCGCGCGCCTTCGCGGGCGACCTGAAGGGCTCGGCCGTGGCGCTGCGGCGCGCCATCGCGCTGCTGGGCGAGCTGGTCGCGCGCGACCCGCTCGACATGGACGCGCGCGGCACGCGGGCGCTCGTCACGGCCAACCTGGTCGACCTGCTGCGCGAGACCGGCGACTACGACGAGGCGATCCGCGACGGCAACGACGCGCTCGCGATGTTCGACCAGATGGCCGCGGGCGCACGCCAGGACGCCTCGATCCGCAGCGCGATGGGGCTCGCCCATTTCGTGCTCGCCAAGTCCTTCGTCGCGCGCGCGCACGCCAACCCGAAGCGTCCCGCGTTCGCCGCCGGCGACCGCAACGAGGCGTGCCGCCACTTCGACACCTCGCTCGACATCCTGCAGGCGCTCAAGGGCAGCGCGGGCATCGCGCCGAACAACCTCGACCCGGAGACGGTGCGCAAGGAGATGCAGGGCTGCCCCGCGCACGAGCCCGCGGTCGCGGCGACGGGGGCTGCGGCGTCCGCGACGCGTTGACGGCCGATCCGATCAGCGCGAGTCGCCGCGCGACGAGGCGCGCTGCCAGGTCGGCGACTCGTAGCGTGCCTTCGGCTCCAGCTGCCAGTCGGGCGGCGGCTCCTGCAGGCCGCGCGCCTGACCGAGCTCGATCTTGCGCGCCACCAGCACGGCGCACAGGCGCAGCTTGTCGAGGTCGGCCTGCACGAGCTCCGGCCGCGGCGCCGCGCTGAAGCAGCACAGGGTGCCGTAGACGCTGCGGTCCTTCAGCACGATGGGCGTGCTCAGGTGCGCGCCGATGCGCGCCGGCAGCTGTGGCAATTGGTCGGCGGGCAGCGCCGACAGGTCGTGCACCAGCTCCGGCACCCGGCCCTCCACCACGCGCTGGCAGACCGATTCCTCGATCGGGTTCGAGTCCCCCGCGCGGATGTCGAGCGCGCCGGGCGCGGCGTCGACGTGGCGGAACATCCGCCGCCCGTCGATGAACTCGGAGACGAAGACGACGTCCATCTCCATGCGCAGCCGCATCGCGTGCAGCAGCTCCGCGACCGAGTCGTCGAGCAGCGGGTCGGCGGAGTCCGCGGTGGCGACGAGCAGCTCCGAGATGGTGACGGTGAGTTCGTCGTTCCTGAACGGTTCCAGATGGTCCATGTGCGATCGCTTCCGGGGCCGCCTGCTCCCTCGACGCACGCGGCCCGCCGACGCAGTGTACTGAAAGCGGTGTCGGCCGCGGAAAGCCGCGGGCGGCTCCTGACGCCGTCTTTATGTCGGCGGCCCCAATCTTTGCGACATCTTTATGCCGCCCTTCCTACGATGACTTCTCATCTACAGGAGGACGACATGGACGTCGTTTATGCGGTGACCGCCCTCGGATTCTGGCTGCTGATGGCCGGGATGGCGGTGGGGTGCGCAAAGCTTGGAGGGCCGAAGCCATGAGCTGGATGGTCGTGCTTGGCGGCGTGGTGTCGGTGGGCCTGCTGGCCTACCTCGTGGCGGCGCTGCTGCAGCCGGAGAAGTTCTCATGACCGGACACGCCTGGAGCGTGCTCGCGGCGTACCTGGTCGTCCTGATCGCGCTCGCGATCCCGGCCGGCCGCTGGATCGCGCACGTCATGGAAGGACGCGTCGCCTTCGCGGGCCGCGTCGAATCGCTCTTCTACCGCCTGGCCGGCGTGAAGGCCGACGAGGAGATGGGCTGGCTGCAGTACGCGCTGGCGATCCTGCTGTTCAACGGCCTGGGCGTCGTCGCCGTCTACCTGCTGCAGCGCCTGCAGCAGTGGCTGCCGCTGAACCCGCAGGCGATGGCCAACGTGTCGCCGGACTCGTCGTTCAACACGGCGCTGAGCTTCGTCACCAACACGAACTGGCAGGGCTACGTCGGCGAGACGACGATGAGCTACCTCACCCAGATGCTCGGGCTGGCGGTGCAGAACTTCTTCTCCGCCGCGACCGGCATCGTGGTGGCGGTCGCGCTGATCCGCGGCCTCGCCAGGCATACCGCAAAGGGTATCGGCAACGCCTGGGTCGACCTCACGCGCTGCACGCTGTGGATCCTGCTGCCGATCTCGTTCGTCTACGCGCTGTTCCTGGTGCAGCAGGGATCGATCCAGAACTTCGACGCCTACAAGGACGTGCACACGCTCGAGGTCGTCAAGTGGCAGGAGCCCAGGACGGGCGCCGACGGCCAGCCGGTCAAGGACGCCAAGGGCAATCCGGTGATGGTGGACAAGTCGTCCGACCACCAGACCCTCGCGATGGGGCCGGTGGCGTCGCAGGAGTCGATCAAGATGCTGGGCACCAACGGCGGCGGCTTCTTCAACGCCAACTCGGCGCATCCCTACGAGAACCCGACGCCGCTGTCCGACTTCGTGCAGATGGTCTCGATCTTCCTGATCCCCGCGGCGCTGTGCCTGGCGTTCGGGCGGATGGTCGGCGACCGGCGCCAGGGCTGGGCGGTGATGGCGGCGATGGCGCTGCTGTTCGTCGCCGGCGCGATCGGCGCGATGCACTTCGAGCAGCAGGGCAACCCGCAACTGGCGGCGCTGCACGTGGACCAGTCGACCGGCGCGCTGCAGGCCGGCGGCAACATGGAGGGCAAGGAGACGCGCTTCGGGATCGCCGAGTCGGCCCTGTTCGCCACCATCACGACGGACGCGTCCTGCGGCGCCGTCAACGCGATGCACGACTCGTTCACGCCGCTGGGCGGCATGGTGCCGCTGGTGAACATGCAGCTGGGCGAGGTGGTCTTCGGCGGCGTCGGCACGGGCCTGTACGGCATGCTGGTGTTCGCGATCATCGCGGTCTTCATCGCGGGCCTGATGATCGGCCGCACGCCCGAGTACCTCGGCAAGAAGATCGAGGCCTACGAGATGAAGATGAGCTCGATCGCGATCCTGGTCACGCCGCTGCTCGTGCTCGCGGGTACCGCGATCGCCGCGATGGCCGATGCCGGGCGCGCGGGCACGTCCAATCCCGGCGCGCACGGCTTCTCGGAGATCCTGTACGCCTTCACCTCGGCGGCCAACAACAACGGCAGCGCGTTCGCGGGCCTGTCCGCCAACACGCCCTTCTACAACGTGATGCTGGGCATCGCGATGTGGTTCGGCCGCTTCGGCGTGATCGTGCCGGTGCTGGCGCTCGCGGGCTCGCTCGCTGCGAAGAAGCGCCTCGCCACGACCGGCGGGACGATGCCCACGCACGGCCCGCTGTTCGTCGCGCTGCTGGTCGGCACGGTGCTGCTGGTCGGCCTGCTGAACTACGTGCCGGCGCTCGCGCTGGGCCCGGCCGTCGAGCACCTGACGCTCTGGAAGTGAACCCATGACACGCAAGACTTTCACGTTGTTCGACCCGGCGCTGGCCAAGCCGGCGATGGTGGACGCGCTCCGCAAGCTCAGCCCGCGCGTCCAGTGGCGCAACCCGGTGATGTTCGTCGTCTACGTCGGCAGCATCCTCACCACCGCGCTGTGGGTGCAGGCCCTGGTCGGCAAGGGCGAGGCGCCGGCCGGCTTCATCCTCGCGATCGCGCTGTGGCTGTGGTTCACCGTGCTGTTCGCCAATTTCGCCGAGGCGCTCGCCGAGGGCCGCAGCAAGGCGCAGGCCGCGTCGCTGCGCAGCCTCAAGAGGCAGACCTGGGCGAAGAAGCTCGAAGGGCGGCTCGAGGCACCGCTCCACGACGCGAAGTGGATCCCGTGCGAATCCGCGAACCTGCGCAAGGGCGACCATTGCTACGTCATCGCCGGGGACGTCATCCCGGCCGACGGCGAAGTGGTCGAGGGCGTCGCCTCGGTGGACGAGAGCGCCATCACCGGCGAGTCCGCGCCGGTCATCCGCGAGTCGGGCGGCGACTTCTCGGCCGTCACCGGCGGCACCAAGGTGCTGTCCGACTGGATCGTGATGCGCGTGACCGTGAACCCCGGCGAGACCTTCGTCGACCGCATGATCGCGATGGTCGAGAGCGCCAAGCGCCAGAAGACGCCCAACGAGGTCGCGCTGACCATCCTGCTCGTGGCGCTGACCATCGTGTTCCTCGCCGTGACCGTGACGCTGCTGCCGTTCTCGCTGTACGCCGTCGACGCCAACAAGGCCGGCTCGCCGATCACGGTGACGGTGCTGATCTCGCTGCTCGTGTGCCTGATCCCGACGACGATCGCCGGCCTGCTGTCGGCCATCGGCGTGGCCGGCATGAGCCGCATGATGCAGGCCAACGTGATCGCGACCTCGGGCCGTGCGGTCGAGGCTGCCGGCGACGTCGACGTGCTCCTGCTGGACAAGACCGGCACGATCACGCTGGGCAACCGGCAGGCGTCGGTCTTCCTGCCGGCGCCGGGCGTCAAGGAATCGGACCTCGCGGACGCCGCGCAGCTCGCATCGCTGGCCGACGAGACCCCCGAGGGCCGCAGCATCGTCGTGCTGGCCAAGCAGAAGTACAACCTGCGCGAGCGCGACCTGCAGGCGATGGGTGCGAGCTTCGTCCACTTCTCGGCGCAGACGCGCATGAGCGGGGTCGACCTGCCCATGGTCGTCGAGTCGGCGCAGGCGGTCGGCGGCGACAGCGCGGGCGGCCCCCTGCGCCAGGTGCGCAAGGGCGCCGCCGACGCGATCCGCCGCCATGTGCAGGCGCTGGGCGCGGCCTTCCCGGCGGCGCTGGAGGCGACGGTCGAGGCGGTCGCCCGCCGCGGCAGCACGCCGCTCGTCGTGAGCGATGGCACCCGGGTGCTGGGCGTGATCGAGCTGAAGGACGTCGTCAAGGGCGGCATCAAGGAGCGCTTCGCCGAGCTGCGCCGCATGGGCATCAAGACCGTGATGGTGACCGGCGACAACCGCCTGACCGCCGCCGCGATCGCCGCCGAGGCCGGCGTCGACGACTTCCTCGCCGAGGCGACACCGGAGCAGAAGCTCGAGCTGATCCGCTCGCACCAGGCCGAAGGCCGGCTCGTCGCGATGACCGGCGACGGCACCAACGACGCACCCGCGCTCGCGCAGGCCGACGTCGCGGTGGCGATGAACTCGGGCACGCAGGCCGCCAAGGAGGCCGGCAACATGGTCGACCTCGACTCCAATCCGACCAAGCTGATCGAGGTCGTCGAGACCGGCAAGCAGATGCTCATGACGCGCGGCGCGCTGACCACCTTCAGCATCGCCAACGACGTCGCCAAGTACTTCGCGATCATCCCGGCCGCCTTCGTCACGACCTATCCGCAGCTGCGCGCGCTCGACGTGATGCGGCTCGCGAGCCCGTCGTCGGCCATCCTGTCGGCGGTGATCTTCAACGCGCTGATCATCGTCTTCCTCATCCCGCTGGCGCTCAAGGGCGTCCAGTACCGGCCGCTCGGCGCCTCCGTGCTGCTGCGCAAGAACCTGCTGGTCTACGGCCTCGGCGGCGTGATCGTGCCCTTCATCGGCATCAAGGCGATCGACCTCGTGCTGGCCGCCTGCGGCCTCGTCTGAAAGCATCCCCATGAAATCGCTCGTCCGCCCCGCGGTGACGCTGTTCGTCCTGCTCACCGCCGTCACCGGCGTCGTCTATCCGCTGGCCGTCACGGGCGTCGCGAAGGCGGCGTTCCCCGGGCAGGCCTCCGGCAGCCTCGTCATGAAGGACGGCCAAGCCGTCGGCTCCGCGCTGATCGGCCAGAACTTCAGCGACCCGAAGTACTTCTGGGGGCGCCCGTCGGCCACGAGCCCGATGGCCTACAACGGCGCCAACTCGGGCGGCTCGAACCAGGGGCCGACGAACCCGGCGCTCGTCGACGCCGTCAAGGGCCGCATCGACGCGCTCGAGGCAGCCGACCCGGGCAACGCCGCGCCGGTGCCGGTCGACCTCGTCACGGCATCGGCCAGCGGCCTCGATCCCGAGATCAGCGTGGCCGCCGCGCGCTACCAGGCCGCCCGCGTCGCACGCGTGCGCGGGCTGTCGCCGGCGGTCGTCGGCGGCCTGATCGACCGTCACGCCACCGACCGCCTGCTCGGCCTGCTCGGCGAGCCGCGCGTCAACGTGCTGGAACTCAACCTCGACCTCGATCGCACCGCGACGCATTGAGCGCCGTACGGCGCGCACGCGATTCCCTCGGCCCTTCGTCCGGCCTTCCTGGTCCGTCCGCGGCCCGCGCCGCGCGCCGCGGGCGGCCAGGCGCCTTTTTCGCCATCCCATCATGCCCCGTCATCTCCTGTTCGCCGCGCTCGCGGCCACGCCGCTCCTGAACCCGATCGCCGCGCACGCGCAGGCCGCGGCCGCGCCCGGCGCGGCGGCTTCCGCACCCGCGCCGTCGCTGACCGCGACCGCCAACGTCAACGTCGTCTCCGACTACCGCTTCCGCGGCATCGACCAGACCTGGGGCCGTCCCGCCGTGCAGGGCGGCGCCGACCTGTCCTGGGCGAACGGCCTGTACGCCGGCGCCTGGCTGTCCAACGTGTCGGGCAACGTCTATCCGGGCGGCAGCCTGGAGGTCGACCTCTACGCCGGCTACAACGGCAAGATCAACGACGACTTCGGCTACACCGTGGGTGGATACGGGTACGTGTACCCCGGCGCGAACATCGACAAGTCGGCCTGCCCATCCGCGGCGTACCCGACCGCGCCGTGCACGCCGCCCTCGCAGTCGCCGAACACCTTCGAGCTCAACGCCGGCGCGAGCTGGAAGTGGATCAGCTACAAGCTCTCCGTCTCGATGACCGACTACTTCGGCGCCAACGCGGGCACCGGCTACTCCGGCCGCACGCGTGGCACCATGTACCACGACATCACGGTGACCTATCCCATCATGGACGACCTGAGCCTCGCGGGCCACGTGGGCCGCACCGACGTCAAGGGGAGCTACGCCGGCGCGAATCCGGACTACACCGACTGGCGGCTGACCTTGACGAAGACGTTCACGGGCGGCTGGAGCGCGGCCGTCGCCGGTGCCGGCGCGAACAACGACCGCTTCTACCGTCCGCCGGTCGGCGGCCTGTCGTACGCCAACGCCGGCACCCGCGATCTCAACAAGCCCACGCTGATCGTGCAGCTCGGGCGCGCCTTCTGAACCGGCGCTCCGTGACCGACAGCCGCCCCGACCCCGACGCGCTCCTGGCCCAGCTGAAGGCCGAGGAAGCGCAGGCGCGCCGCGGCAGGCTGAAGATCTTCTTCGGCGCCACGGCGGGCGTCGGCAAGACGTATGCGATGTTGTCGGCCGCGCGGGCGCAGCGGGCGCAGGACGTCGACCTGGTCGTCGGGGTGGTCGAGACGCACGGCCGCCTGGAGACCCAGTCGCTCCTGGACGGCCTGGAGGTGGTGCCGCTGCGCGACGTGAGCTACCGCGGCCATGCGCTCAAGGAGTTCGACCTCGACGCCGTGCTCACGCGCAAGCCCTCGCTCGTGCTGGTCGACGAGCTCGCGCACTCCAACGTGCAGGGCTCGCGCCACCCGAAGCGCTGGCAGGACGTGCAGGAGCTGCTGGCCGCCGGCATCGACGTCTGGACGACGGTCAACGTCCAGCACCTGGAGACGCTCAACGACGTCGTCAACGGCATCACGGGCGTGCGGGTGTGGGAGACGGTTCCGGACCGCGTGTTCGACGAGGCCGACGAGGTCGTCATCGTCGACCTGCCGCCCGACGACCTGCTGCAGCGCCTGAGGGACGGCAAGGTCTACATGCCGCAGCAGGCCGCCACCGCGGTGCGCAACTTCTTCCGCAAGGGCAACCTGATCGCGCTGCGCGAGCTCGCGCTGCGCCGCACCGCCGACCGCGTCGACGACGACATGCTGCACTGGCGCCGCGCGCGCGCGGTCGCGCCGGTCTGGCAGACGCGCGAGGCGATGCTGGTGTGCATCGGCCCCGACGAACGCGCCGACAAGCTCGTGCGCACGGGGGCGCGGCTGGCGGCCCAGCTGGACGTTCCCTGGCATTGCGTCTACGTCGAGACCCCGCGCCTGCAGCGCCTGCCGCCGGCGCGCCGCGAGAGGGTGCTGCGGCTGCTGCGCGTCGCCCAGGAATCGGGTGCCGAGACCGCCGTCCTGGCGGGCAGCCAGCTGGCCGCGGCCATCGTGCGCTACGCCCACGAGCACAACCTGCCGCGCGTCGTCCTCGGGCGGGACGTGCGGCAGGTCGCGCGCCGGTGGCGAACGTCGCTGGCGGACGCCGTCGGCACGATGGGCGCGGACCTCGACGTCCTGCAGGTCGCGCTGCCGCGCGCGAACGGCGAC
>DASVLN010000252.1:0-4768 GCA_036384855.1 Burkholderiaceae bacterium
GCTGATCGAGGCGACGAATTCATCCTCGCTGGGCAGGGACGGGGCGTCGATCTTCTCGACGGCGTCCTTGTCGAAGACGACCACGAAGGCGCGCTTCTGCTCGTCGAAGCCCTGGCGCTTGAACGTGAAGACATAGTCCCAGCGCTGCGCGTGGAACGGGTCGGTGATCAGCGGCGTGCCGAGGATGTCGCGCACCTGGATGCGCGTCATGCCGGGCTTGATCTGGCTGATCTGCTCCGTCGTGACGACGTTGCCCTGCACGATGTCGGGCTTGTACGGCGCGATCCAGGCGAGGAAGCCCTTGACCGTGGCGGGCTCGTTGCTGAAGCTGCTGCAGCCACCGAGGGCGAGGCCCGCGGTGATCGCCGCGGCCGTCGTCAGGAGAGGAAAGCGAAGGAAAGCCGGAGTGCGCATCGACGAAGCTCGGGGCCGGGCCCCCAAGGGCGCCAAGGCTGGATATGATTCACCGATTCTAGTCTGCGACGGCAAGTGCGCCGCGGGCAAAAGCCGCACTTAACATGACCCACGCCGAAGAACTCAAGAGCAGCGGCCTGAAAGCCACCCTGCCGCGCATCAAGATCCTCGAGGTCTTCCAGCGTTCCGCCGAGCGGCACCTGACGGCCGAGGACGTCTACAAGGCGCTGCTCGGCGACGGCTCGGACATCGCGCTGGCCACCGTCTACCGCGTGCTGATGCAGTTCGAGCAGGCGGGCCTGCTCGCGCGCAGCCATTTCGAGTCCGGCAAGTCGGTCTTCGAGCTCAACGAGGGTACCCACCACGACCACCTGCTGTGCCTGACCTGCGGCCGCGTCGAGGAGTTCTACGACGCCGAGATCGAGGCGCGCCAGCGCGAGGTCGCGTCCTCGCGCGGGTTCGCGCTGCAGGAGCACACGCTGTCGCTGCACGCCGTGTGCACGCGCGAGAACTGCGAGCACCGCCCGCCCGGCAAGCCCGTCGGCAGACATGGTTGACCCCCACGGTCGCTGGCGCTCCCTGCCCCCCGAGGGGGCGTGCGCGAGCAGACCGGCAAAGCCGGATCTGCCGCTTCCCCGTGTCTCGCTTGGACGAGCACAAGCGGCAGCGCCGTCGAAATTGGCGCTGCGCGCTACTCACTCGCCGCCGCGGGCCATCGCGTCCTGGTGGCGCTTGACGAACTCGGCGTAGGTGTCGATCCCGCGCAGCTGCAGGATCGTGTTGCGCACCGCCGCCTCGACCAGCACCGCGAGGTTGCGGCCCGCGTCCACCGCGATCACGACCTTGCGTACCGGGATGCCCAGGATGTCCTCGTACAGCGGCTCGTAGGGCAGGCGCTCGAACTCGCGCTCCATCGTCTCCTTGCGCACGAGGTGGACGATCAGCTTCAGCCGCATCTTCCGCCGCACCGCGGTCTCGCCGAAGATCGCGCGGATGTCGAGCAGGCCGATGCCGCGCACCTCGAGCAGGTTCATCAGCAGGTCGGGGCAGCGGCCCTCGAGCGTCGACTGCGAGACGCGGTAGAGGTCGACGGCATCATCGGCGACCAGGCCGTTGCCGCGCGAGATCAGCTCGAGCCCGAGCTCGCTCTTGCCGAGGCCGGACTCGCCCGTCAGCAGCACGCCGACCCCCAGGATGTCCATGAACACGCCATGGCGCGTCGTGCGGTCGGCGAAGAGCTGGCTCAGGTACGAGCGCACCAGGTCGATCACGTGGCCCGCCGACGACGACGTCACGAACAGCGGGATCTCGGCGCGGTCGCACAGCGCGACCAGCTTGTCCGGCGGGCGCTCGTCGTCGGCGACGATGATGACCGGCGGCTCCAGCGTCACGATGCGCTGGATGCGGCGCTGCTGGACGTCGTCGGGCGCGTTGGCGAGGTAGGCCACCTCGCGGCGCCCGACCAGCTGCACGCGGTACGGGTGGATGTAGTTGAGGTAGCCGATCAGGTCGGCGGCCGAGCGCGCCTCGCGCACCGCGGCCTCGTCGAAGCGGCGCTCCGGGTGGGCGTGGCCGGCGATCCACTCCCAGCGCAGCGCGGGCTGGTGCTCCTCGAACAGCGCCTCCGCGCTGATGACACGGGGTTTCATGGAGCCTCCACGGTCGCTGGCGCGGGGCCGTGCGCGTGCAGACCGGCAGAGCCGGATCTGCCGCTTCCCGGTGTCTCGTTTGCTGCGTCCGAGCGGCAGCGCCGGTGTCGACTAGGCATCCTGGCGATCAGGCGACCGACTTCAGCGGTTCCCAGTCGGAGATGAGCCGATGCAGCGTCGGCGCGTCGACATCGCCCTTGAGGCGGTCGCGCAGCGCGCGGTCGGACAGCATCTCGGCGATCTCGGACAGGATCTCGAGATGGCGCTGCGTGGCGGCCTCGGGCACGAGCAGGAAGATCAGCAGGCCGACCGGCTCGTCGTCCGGGGCGTCGAACGGGATCGGCTGCGAGACGCGCAGCACCGCGGCGAGCGGGTTCTTCAGGCCCTTGACGCGGCCGTGCGGGACGGCGACGCCGTGGCCTAGGCCGGTCGAGCCCAGTCGCTCGCGGGCGAACAGGTTGTCGGTGACCGTCGCGCGCGCGATCGCGTGCTGGTTCTCGAACAGGACGCCCGCCTGCTCGAAGACGCGCTTCTTGCTGGTGGCGTCCACGCCCACCTGGACGTTGGCGAGGGGAAGGATGGCAGCGAGACGGTTCATGAAGCGCTCCCGGCGGGTGGTCGGGATCCGGAGTCACCCGGTGGTCCCCGGGCTGGAGGTCACCCGGCGACTCCCGGGATCGAACATTCGATTATAGGAATCGGCAAACCCCGTGCGCGCGCCGAGAGGAAGGGGTTTGCCTTGGGGCGCGAGGATTGCTGCGGCGCAGCAACAATTTCACGGATTCGGGCCCCTGAAGCCGGTTTCGGCCACGCCGGGTCGCGCTTGAGCGTCTCGCCAAAAACCATGTGCAGGACTCGACAAACGAAAAAGCGGCCCGCGGGCCGCTTGCTCGTCGAGCCGGCGAGGCGCCGTTGCCGGCGCATCGCGGCGCGGGATTCAGGTCGAGGCCGGCTGCTCGGCGGCGAGCTGGCGCTTCCCGGACGCGTGATGATGGTCCTGCAGCCGATCCTTGTGGCGGCAGACCTGGCGGTCCAGCTTGTCCATCAGCTGGTCGATCGCGGCGTAGAGGTCCTCGTGGGACTGTTCGACGAAGATGTCCTTTCCCTTCACATGCAGGGTCACTTCGGCCTTCTGGCGACGTTCCTTTTCCTTGAGGTTTTCCACGGTGAGCAACACGCTGACATCGACGACGGCGTCGAAATGGCGCGTGATCCTGTCCAGCTTGGTCAGGACGTATTCACGCAGGGCCGGTGTCACTTCGAGATGATGGCCGCTGATCGTCAGGTTCATCAGTGCCTCCTTTCACGCGAGAGTTTCAAGACATGGCCGGGCTCGCGAGAGCCTGCCAGCAGGGCCCCGGTTCACCGTTGGGAGGACCCGGGGTGCGAGTCCACTATGCGCCTCGGCCAGGCCTTTGACCAGCCTCCCCAAATCGCGATTAGCGGGTTATATTCCTTCGCTGTCGGGGGATCGCCGCGCGACCGTGCGTGCTGCACGGCCGAGGTTGCGACGGGCGGCACGCGCGCTCAATCGCGCTGCAGCGTGTACTGCACGACGTCGGTGTTGCCGGCGTCGAACGCGGCCTCGCAATAGGCCAGGTAGAACTCCCACAGCCGCACGAAGCGCTCGTCGAAGCCCTGGGTGCGCACCTCGTCCACGCGTGCGAGGAAGGCGTGGCGCCAGCGGCGCAGCGTCTCGGCGTAGTCGCGGCCGAACGCGAAGCGATCGACGACCCGCAGGCCGGCGGCGGCGGCGTGGCGCACGAACAGCGCGTCGCTCGCCAGCATGCCGCCCGGGAAGACGTGGCGCTGGATGAAGTCGGGCGTGGCGGCGTAGCGCTCGAAGAGGTCGTCGCGGATCACGATCGCCTGGATGCACGCCTTTGCGCCCGGCTTGAGCTGGCGGTGCACGGCGCGGAAGTAGGTGTCCCAGTACTCGCGGCCGACGGCCTCGAACATCTCGATCGAGACGACGGCGTCGAACGGTCCGTCGTCGACGTCGCGGTAGTCCTGCAGGCGCAAGTCGGCGCGCGCGGCATGTCCGGAGCGCGCGAGACGATCGCGCGCCCACGCGAGCTGTTCGTGCGACAGCGTCACGCCCACCACCTGCGCGGCGTCGACCGCGCAGGCGCTCTCGGCCACGGCGCCCCAGCCGCAGCCGATCTCCAGCAGGCGCTGGCCGGCGCGCAGGCCGGTGGCCTCGATCGCGCGGCGCAGCTTGGCGGTCTGCGCCTCGGCCAGCGGCTTGCCGAGGTCGCCCTCGAACCACGCGCTGGAGTAGTTCATCGTCGGATCCAGCCACAGGCGGTAGAAGGCGTTGCCGAGGTCGTAGTGCGCCTGGATGTTTCGGCGGCTGCCCGCGCGCGTGTTGCGGCGCAGCGCGTGCAGGACGCGGTGCAGCAGCGCGCCCCAGCGCGAGCCGTAGATCGCCTGCTCGATGGCCTCGCGATTGGCCAGCAGCAGCCGCAGCAGGTCCGGAAGGTGCGGCGTCGTCCACTGGCCGGCCATGAAGCTCTCGGCGAAGCCGATGTCGCCGGCCCGCATCGTCGCGGCGAACATCGCCCAGTCGTGGACCGCGAGCGCGGCGTGCGGCTCGGCGCCCTCCCGGCCGACGGCCTGGTGGACCGTGCCGTCCGGCGCCTGGATGACGAGCGTGCCCACCCGCAGCCGGCCGAGCAGGTGCAGCGCCGCCCGGGCGGCCGCGG
>DASVLN010000253.1:0-3741 GCA_036384855.1 Burkholderiaceae bacterium
GCGCGGCCGCACGGCGGCGGGCGCGTTCGGGCGCGCCGCGCCGCCCGGCACGGGGAGCTTCGGCTCCCCGTCGTCGTTGGGGGTTGGCGGGCGCGCCGGATGCTTGAAAAGCCGGGGGGCGGCCCTCAAGTCGTCGACGCGCGACAATACGCGTTTGCGCCGCCGCGGCTCGACCGCCGCGTCGAAGGCGTCCGCCGGCCGGGCGGGCCACCCCTCCCATCGAACCCAGGACTTCAATCGGGCAACCCCATGGACAAGCAAACCCTTTCCTTCCAGGCCGAGGTCCAGCAGATCCTGCACCTCGTCACGCACTCGCTGTACTCCAACAAGGAGATCTTCCTGCGCGAGCTGGTCTCCAACGCGTCCGACGCCTGCGACAAGCTGCGCTTCGAGGCCATCGACCACCCGCAGTTCCTCGAGGACGCGCCGAACCTGGAGGTGCGCCTGATCGTCGACGCCGCGGCGCGCACGCTGACCATCCGCGACAACGGCATCGGCATGTCGGCCGAGGAGGCGGTCGCCCATCTCGGCACGATCGCCAAGAGCGGCACCCGGGAGTTCATGTCGAAGCTGGAAGGCGACCAGAAGAAGGACGCCAACCTGATCGGCCAGTTCGGCGTCGGCTTCTACTCGGGCTTCATCGTCGCCGACCGCATCACGGTCGAGTCGCGCCGCGCCGGCCTGCCGGCCGACCAGGGCGTGCGCTGGACGTCGGAGGGCACGGGCGCCTTCGAGGTCGAGACCATCGAGAAGGCCGAGCGCGGCACCGACGTCATCCTGCACCTGCGCGCCGACGAGGACGAGTTCCTGCGCCCGTGGAAGCTGAAGTCCATCGTCTCCAAGTACTCCGACCACATCTCGCTGCCCATCCTGATGAAGAAGGAGGAATGGGACGCCGACAAGGCCGAGTACAAGGCGACCGACGAGTGGGAGACGGTCAACAAGGCGGCCGCGCTGTGGGCGCGCAGCAAGAGCGACGTCACCGACGCCGAGTACCAGGAGTTCTACAAGCAGATCAGCTACGACAGCGACCCGCCGCTCGCCTACACGCACAACCGCGTCGAGGGCCGCAGCGAGTACACGCAGCTGCTCTACATCCCGGCCAAGGCCCCGTTCGACCTCTGGAACCGCGACAAGCGCGGCGGCGTGAAGCTCTACGTCAAGCGCGTGTTCATCATGGACGACGCCGAGGCGTTGATGCCGGTCTACCTGCGCTTCGTCAAGGGCGTGATCGACTCGGCCGACCTGCCGCTGAACGTCTCGCGCGAGCTGCTGCAGGAAAGCCGCGACGTCAAGGCGATTCGCGAGGGCTCGACCAAGCGCGTGCTCTCGATGCTGGAGTCGCTGGCCGACAGCGACAGCGCCGAGGACAAGGACAAGTACCAGGCCTTCTGGGACGAGTTCGGCGCCGTGCTCAAGGAGGGCATCGGCGAGGATCACGCCAACCGCGAGCGCCTGGCCAAGCTCTACCGCTTCGCGTCGACGCATGCGGACAAGGGCGTCTCGCTGGCCGACTACGTCTCGCGCATGAAGGAAGGCCAGGAGGCGATCTACGTCATCACGGCCGACTCGCTGCCCGCCGCGAAGGCGAGCCCGCAGCTCGAGATCTTCCGCAAGAAGGGCATCGAGGTGCTGCTGCTGGTCGACCGCGTCGACGAGTGGCTGCTGTCGCACCTGATGGAGTTCGAGGGCCACGCGCTGCAGAGCGTGGCCAAGGGCGCCGTCGACCTGGGCAAGCTCCAGGACGAGGCCGAGAAGAAGGCCGCCGAGGAGGCCGCCACCGCGTTCAAGCCGACCCTCGACCGCCTGAAGGAGGCGCTCAAGGATCGCGCCAAGGATGTCCGCGCCACCTCGCGCCTGGTCGATTCCGCGGCTTGCATCGTCGTCGAGGAGGGCGAGATGAGCGCGCACCTCGCGCGGCTGCTCAAGCAGGCCGGCCAGAACGCCCCGGATGCCAAGCCCATCCTCGAGGTCAACCCCGAGCACCCGCTCGTCAAGAAGATCGAGTCGGATCCGCGCTTCGACGACTTCGCGCACCTGCTGTTCGACCAGGCCTGGCTCGCCGAGGGCGGCCAGCTCGAGGAGCCGGCGTCCTACGTGCAGCGCGTCAACCGCCTGCTGGTCGGCTGACAAATGGCTGTTCCTGCCTTTCGGCAACCGCCGCTGGCGCTTACACGCCGGCGTGAAGTTCGGGGGAGCGACGGATCCGGCTTTGCCGGGCCGTACGCGGCCGCCCCCCTCGGGGGAGCGCAGGCGGCAAAGGGCTCGCGTGAGCGAGACCCCGCCGGAGCGGCTCGCGGCATGCTTGCCGCGAGCCCCGGAGCGCCAGCGAGCGTGTGGGCACATGTATAGCGTCAAGGAAATCTTCTACACGCTCCAGGGCGAGGGCGCGAACGCGGGCCGGCCGGCGGTGTTCTGCCGCTTCGCCGGCTGCAACCTGTGGACGGGGCGCGAGGAGGATCGCGCCACGGCCGCCTGCAACTTCTGCGATACCGACTTCGTCGGCACCGACGGCCTGGGCGGCGGCAAGTTCCGCACCGCCGACCTGCTGGCCGACGAGATCGCGCAGCACTGGGGCGCGGAGCCCCGGCATCGCTTCGTCGTGCTGACCGGCGGCGAGCCGCTGCTGCAGGTCGACAAGCCGCTGACCGACGCCCTGCATGCGCGCGGCTTCGCGATTGCGGTCGAGACCAACGGCACCGTGCCGCGGCCCGAAGGGCTCGACTGGGTCTGCGTGAGCCCGAAGGCGGACAACGCGCTCGAGATCCTGGCCGGCGACGAGTTGAAGCTGGTCTTTCCGCAGGACGGCGTCGACCCGGCGCGCTTCGAGGGACTCGCCTTCACGCACTTCTTCCTGCAGCCGATGGACAACGTGCTGCAGTCGACCAATCAGCGCCTGGCGATGCAGTACTGCCTCGCGCACCCGCAATGGAAGCTGGGACTGCAGACGCACAAGATCCTGGACATCCGCTGACCATGCTCACCATCACGAAACGCCTCGAGTTCGACGCGGGCCACCGCATCCCCCAGCACAAGAGCCAGTGCCGCAACCTGCACGGGCACCGCTACGCGCTGGAGATCACACTCGAGGGCGAGCCCGTCGACGACCCGGGCTCGAGCGACCACGGCATGCTGATGGACTTCAGCGACGTCAAGGCGATCGCCAAGGAGCACGTGGTCGACCCGTGGGACCACGCGTTCATCGTGCATGCCGGCGACACGCAGGTGCGCGAGCTGCTCGACCGGATCCCCGGCCACAAGACCGTCGTCGTCGACCGCGTGCCGACGGCCGAGAACCTCGTCGCGATCGCATTCGACATCCTCGACCCGCTGTATACCGCGCGCTTCGGCAACGGCCTCGTGCTGAAGAAGCTGCGGCTGTTCGAGACGCCCACGAGCTGGGCCGACTGCGAACGCTGAACGACGGCCCCCGCTCGCTGCGCTCACCGCCCCCCGAGGGGGCTGGGCCGTTCGCTCCGGAAACGACGACCCCCGCTCGCTGCGCTCACCGCCCCCGAGGGGGGCTGGGCCGCTCGCTCCCGAAACGACGACCCCCGCTCGCTGCGCTCGCCGCCCCCCGAGGGGGCTGGGCCGCTCGCTCCGGAAACGACGACCCCCGCTCGCTGCGCTCACCGCCCCCCGAGGGGGCTGGGCCGCTCGCTCCGGAGCGGCCGAGCGCTCGCGGCCCTGGCCCGCGCGCGGCGCAGGGTCTCATCCCTCGTAGGCAGCCAGGCGGCGCTG
>DASVLN010000254.1:0-4685 GCA_036384855.1 Burkholderiaceae bacterium
CGCCGCGACGGCTCTTCAGCACCTCCCGCGCGCGCCGCCGCCGGCGCGCTCTCCGCCATGACCGCTGACACGACCGACCACCCGAAGTCCACGCCGGACTACCGCGCCACGCTCAACCTGCCCGACACGCCGTTCCCGATGCGCGGGGACCTGCCCAGGCGCGAGCCGGGATGGGTCAAGCAATGGGACGAGGAAGGCCGCTACAAGCGCCTGCGCGACGCGCGCGAGGGCCGCCCGCTGTTCGTCCTGCATGACGGCCCGCCCTACGCCAACGGCCAGATCCACATGGGCCACGCCGTGAACAAGGTGCTCAAGGACATGATCGTCAAGACCCGCCAGCTGATGGGCTTCGATGCCCAGTACGCGCCGGGCTGGGACTGCCACGGCCTGCCGATCGAGAACGCGATCGAGAAGGAATTCGGCCGCAAGCTGAGCCGCGACGAGATGCAGTCGAAGAGCCGCGCCTACGCGACCGCGCAGATCGGCCAGCAGATGGTCGACTTCAAGCGCCTGGGCGTGCTCGGCGACTGGGAGCATCCGTACCGCACGATGGACTTCGCCAACGAGGCCGGCGAGCTGCGCGCCTTCAAGCGGGTGATCGAGCGCGGCTTCGTCTACCGCGGCCTGAAGCCCGTGTACTGGTGCTTCGACTGCGGCTCGTCGCTGGCCGAGTTCGAGATCGAGTACCAGGACAAGAAGAGCTACACGATCGACGTCGGCTTCAAGTGCGCGGAGCCGCAGAAGCTGGCGGCCGCCTTCGGGCTGCCGGCGCTGGCCAAGGACGCCTTCGTCGTCATCTGGACGACCACGCCGTGGACGATCCCCGCCAACCAGGCGCTCAACCTCAACCCGCAGCTCGAATACAGCCTCGTCGACACCGACCGTGGCCTGCTGCTGCTGGCGTCGGCGCTCGTCGAGAAGTGCCTGGCGCGCTACAAGCTGGAGGGCCGGGTCGTGGGCACGGCGCTCGGGCAGGCGCTGGACGGGCTGAAGTTCCGCCACCCGCTGGCCGAGGTCGACCCGGGCTACGACCGCCTGTCGCCCGTCTACCTCGCCGACTACGCGACCGCCGACGACGGCACCGGCATCGTCCACTCGTCGCCCGCGTACGGCGTGGACGACTTCAACTCCTGCGTCGCGCACGGCGTGAAGATCGACGAGATCCTGAACCCGGTGCAAGGCTCCGGCGTGTACGCGCCCGAGCTGCCGCTGTTCGGCGGCCAGTTCATCTGGAAGGCGCAGCCGGCCATCATCGAGGCCCTTCGCGCGGCCGGCCGGCTGTTCGACACCTCGGAGATCGTCCACAGCTACCCGCACTGCTGGCGCCACAAGACACCGGTGATCTACCGCGCCGCCGCGCAATGGTTCGTGCGGATGGACGAGGGCGAAGGCGTCTTCACGAAGGACAAGGCGCCGCGCACGCTGCGCCAGATGGCGCTCGCGGCGATCGACCAGACCGGCTTCTATCCCGAGAACGGCAAGGCACGCCTGCGCGACATGATCGCCAACCGTCCCGACTGGTGCATCAGCCGCCAGCGCAGCTGGGGCGTGCCGATCCCGTTCTTCCTGCACAAGGACACGGGCGAGCTGCACCCGCGCACGATGGAGATCCTCGACCAGGCAGCCGACATCGTCGAGAAGGGCGGCATCGAGGCCTGGAGCCGCGTGACGCCCGAGGAGATCCTCGGCGCCGACGACGCGCCCGCCTACACCAAGAGCACCGACATCCTCGAGGTCTGGTTCGACTCGGGCTCGACCTTCTTCCACGTGCTGCGCGGCACGCACAAGGGCAACGAGGCACACCCGGGCTTCCATCCTCAGGGCCCGGAGGCCGACCTCTACCTCGAGGGCCACGACCAGCATCGCGGCTGGTTCCACTCGTCGCTGCTGCTGGCCTGCGCGCTCTACGGTCGCGCGCCGTACAAGGGCCTGCTGACGCACGGCTTCACCGTGGACAGCCAGGGCCGCAAGATGAGCAAGTCGCTCAAGAACGGCGTCGATCCGCAGGAGACCAGCGGCAAGCTCGGCGCCGAGATCATCCGCCTCTGGGTCGCGGCAAGCGACTACTCGGGCGACATCGCCGGGGACGACAAGATCCTCGCGCGCGTGGTCGACGCGTACCGCCGCATCCGCAACACGCTGCGCTTCCTGCTCGCCAACACGAGCGACTTCGACCCGCGGCGCGACGCCGTGCCGCTCGCCGACCTGGTGGAGGTCGACCGCTACGCCCTGGCGCGCGCCGCGCAGCTGCAGGCCGACGTGCTCGCGCACTACGAGAAGTACGAGTTCCACCCGGTCGTCGCGAAGCTGCAGGTCTACTGTTCCGAGGACCTGGGCGCGTTCTACCTCGACGTGCTCAAGGATCGCCTCTACACGACGGCGCCGAAGTCGTTCGCGCGACGGTCGGCGCAGACCGCGCTGTGGCACATCACGCACGCGATGCTGCGCTGGATGGCGCCTTTCCTCAGCTTCACCGCCGAGGAGGCGTGGCCCGTCTTCGCGCCGGGCGCGTCGTTCTCGATCTTTGCCGAGACCTTCTGGCCGCTGGAACAGGGCGACGCCGCGCTGCTCGCGAAATGGGAGCGCCTGCGCGCGATCCGCGAGGCCGCCAACAAGGCGATCGAAGAGGTGCGCGCCGCCGGCGGTGTGGGCTCGTCGCTGCAGGCGGAGCTCGTGATCGCGGCCAACGCCGAGGATCGCGTCCTGCTCGAGTCGCTCGGCGACGACCTGAAGTTCGTGACCATCACGTCCAGGGTCGAACTCGCTGCCGCCGACGCGCTCGCCGTCGCGGTCACGCCGTCCTCGTCGCCGAAGTGCGAGCGCTGCTGGCACTGGCGCGACGACGTCGGCCGCGATCCGGCGCACCCCACGCTGTGCGGGCGCTGCACGAGCAACCTGTTCGGCACGGGCGAGGTGCGGACGGCGGCCTGACGCCGCGCCGATGGACGACGCCGCTTCGACGCCAGGCAACGCGGCCGATCCGGTGCCGAGGCTCGCTGCCGGCGCGGCGCTCGACATCGGCAGGCGCGGCTGCGGGCGGGTGCCGAGCCTCGCGATCGGCCCCCGTCGGTCGGCTAAAGTAGCCGGTCCCGCGCCCGGCCGAGCGCCTCGTCGGCGTCCCGACCGGCTCGCGTGAACGCGCTCACCTCCGCTTCCGATCCTTCGCATTCGATCCTTCATCCCTGCATGGCCCGCTCCCCCGCCCGATATTCGTCCCGAAGCAGCAGCGCCGGCGGCCCGTCCCTGTGGCTGTGGCTGGGCCTCGCGCTCGTCGTCGTGCTGCTTGACCAGTTTGCCAAGGCGCTGATCGTCGGCGACTTCCGCGAATACGAGAGCCGCCGCGTCACCTCGTTCTTCAACGTCGTGCGATGGCACAACCACGGCGCGGCGTTCTCGTTCCTGAACGGCGCGGGCGGGTGGCAGCGCTGGATGTTCATCGGGCTGGCGATCGCGGCCTCGGTCTTCATCGTCTGGCTGCTTCGGCGGCATGCGTCGCAGCGGCTGTTCTGCTTCGCGATCGCCATGGTGCTGGGCGGCGCGGTGGGCAACGTGATCGACCGCATCGTGCGCGGCTACGTCGTCGACTTCATCTCGCTGCACTGGAAGGACGTGTACGCCTTCCCAGCCTTCAACCTCGCCGACAGCGCGATCACGCTGGGCGCGATCTGCCTGGTCGTCGACGAGCTGCGCCGCGTGCGCCGGAGCTGACGCGATGGCGCGCCTCACCGCGGCAGCCCTTCTTCTCGTGCTTGCCGCCGGTGCGGCGCAGGCCGACCCGGCGCCGCCCGCCGGCCTCGACGCCGTCGACCTGGAGGCGATGACCAGCACCGAGCTGCGCGAGCGCGTCGCCCACGGTGCGACGACCATCCTCGTGCCCATCGGCGGCACCGAGCAGAACGGCGCCCACATGGTGCTGGGCAAGCACAACGTCCGCGCGCACGTCCTCGCCGATCGCATCGCCCGCGAGCTGGGCAACGCGATCGTCGCGCCCACGATCGCCTACGTGCCCGAGGGCAGCATCCACCCGCCCGCGGCGCACATGAAGTACGCGGGCACGATCTCGATTCCGGACGCCGTCTTCGAGGGCCTGCTGGAGGCCGCGGCGCGCAGCTTCAAGCAGCACGGGTTCAAGGACGTCGTCCTCCTCGGCGACCACGGCGGGTACCAGGCCGACCTCGCGCGGGTCGCGGACAAGCTCGACCGCGAGTGGGCGCGGGATCCGTCCTGCCGCGTCCACGCGCCCCCCGAGTACTACCGCGTCACGCAGACGGCCTACGTGCAGGCGCTGAAGGCGCACGGCGCGACCGACGCCGAGCTCGGCGTGCACGCGGGGCTGGCCGACACCTCGCTCGCGCTGGCCGTCGATCCGGCGCTGGTACGCGAGGACAAGCTCGCCGGGCCCTACCCGCCGGGCGTGACCGGCAACCCGCGGCGCTCGACCGCCGCGCTGGGGGAACTCGGCACGAAGCTGGTCGTCGAAGCCACGGTCGCCGCGATCCGCAACGAAACGAAACCCCGCTGATCGGCGCGCGGCGCCCGCCGGCATTTGCCCGACAATCGCAGCAGCCCCCGCACGAAACGCCTCCCCCGACATGACGCCCTTCCTCCGCCGCGGCCTGCTCGTCGCCGCGCCCGCCCTGCCCGCCGCGCTGGCGCTCTTCGCCGCGCTGCACCATCCCGTCGCC
>DASVLN010000255.1:0-1613 GCA_036384855.1 Burkholderiaceae bacterium
GCCGGCCTCGCCGGGCGCGCGGGCGTCCGTCTCCTCGAGGAAGAGCGACGGGCGGAAGTCCGCGCGCGCGGCGGCGCCGGCGTCGTCCCGTCCCAGCGCATGCGCGCCCGGATGGGACTCGCCCGTCGCCCACAGCGTCAGCATACGCGCGGTCATCGGCCGCGCGAACAGGTAGCCCTGCAGCTCGTCGCAGCGCAGGCCGAGCAGGATGTCGCGCTGGCGCGGCGTCTCCACGCCCTCGGCGACGACGCGCAGGCCCAGCGCGTGCGCGAGACGGATCACCGCGTCCACGACCGCCAGCGCGTCGGGGCTGGTGCCGAGGTCCTGCACGAAGCTCTGGTCGATCTTGAGCTGGCGCGCCGGCAGCTTGCGCAGGTAGGCGAGGCTCGAGTAGCCGGTACCGAAGTCGTCGATGGACAGCGACACGCCCACGCTCGCGAGCTGCGCGAAGGCGCGCATCGTCTCCTGGGTGTCCTCCATCGCGACCGACTCGGTGATCTCGAAGGTCAGCAGCTGCGGGTCGACGCCGAAGTGCTCCACCGCGACGCGCACGCGCTGGACGAGGTCCTCCTGGCGCAGCTGGTGCACCGAGAGGTTGACCGCGACGCGCATGCGCAGGCCCTGGCGCTTCCACTCGCGCAGCTGGCGGCAGGCCTCGTCGATGACCCAGTTGCCGATCGCGCCGATCAGGCCGAAGCGCTCGGCGATCGGGATGAACAGGCCGGGCGGCACGAAGCCGCGCACCGCGTGCTGCCAGCGCAGCAGCGACTCGACGCCCGTGATCTGCCCGGAGCGGCCGTCGATCTTGGGCTGGTAGTACAGCTGCAGCTCGCCGCGCTCGATCGCGTGGCGCAGCTCGTTCTGCAGCGCGAGCTGCTCGCGCGCGTCGAGCTCCATGCGCGGCTCGAAGAACGCGTAGGTCGAGCCGCCTGCGCGCTTGGCGGCGTACATCGCGGCGTCGGCGTTGGCGATCAGCTTGGAGGCGGGCCCGTGCTCGGGGTAGAGCACGATGCCGATCGAGCCCGAGAGGTTGACGGTGACGTCGTTGGGCAGCGTCAGCGGCTCGTTCAGGGCCTCCAGCAGGCGCTGCGCGACCGAGGCGGCGACGGCCTCGTGGCCGGGGCGCGGGGTCATCATCAGGAACTCGTCGCCGCCGACGCGCGCCACGGTGTCGCCGTCGCGGGCGACGGCCTGCAGGCGGCGGCCGATCTCGCGCAGCACGGCGTCGCCGGCAACGTGGCCGAAGGAGTCGTTGATCGGCTTGAAGCCGTCCAGGTCGATGAACAGCACGGCGATCGAGCACGGTTCGGGACGCGCGCCGGCGGCCTCGAGGGCGGCCTTCATGCGTTCCTCGAACATCAGCCGGTTCGGCAGGCGGGTCAGCGCGTCGAAGTGGGCCTGGTCGCGCAGGCGGCGGTTGGCCTCGCTGAGCGAGTCGGCGAGCTGGCGGTTGCGCGCGTGGGCATGGGTGTCCAGCCACGAGCACACGAGGCCGACGACGACCAGCATCGCCGCGATCGCGCACACCAGCATCAGCGTGGCGGCGCTCGCGCCCGGCGGCGGGGCGGGGCCGTCGACGGCGGGCGCGGGCAGGCGCAGGTCGCGCAGAGCCG
>DASVLN010000256.1:0-2523 GCA_036384855.1 Burkholderiaceae bacterium
CGGCGATCATGCCGCCACCGCCGCCGGCAGCGTCGCCGCGTGCGCGCGCAGCACGCCGCCGAGGCGGCTCACCGCGTCCTCGATGTCGGCGGGCGACAGCGTGACGAAGGACAGGCGCACCGTGCGCACGTCGGGCGCGTCGGCGTAGAAGGCCGCGCCGGGCACGTAGGCGACGCCCGCCTCGACCGCCTTCGGGAACAGCGCGACGGCGTCGAAGCCCTCGGGCAGGCGCACCCAGAAGAACATGCCGCCCGCCGGCGCGCGCCACTCGCAGCCGGCCGGCAGGTGCGCCTTCAGCGCCGCGGCCATCGCGTCGCGCTGGACGCGGTAGCGGTTGCGGATCGCGGGGATGTGGTGCTCCAGGAAGCCATCCTTGATCACCTGGTGCACGACGCGCTGGTTGAAGCCGGTCGTGTGCAGGTCGGCCGCCTGCTTGGCCTGCAGCAGCTTGGGGAAGAGCGGCTTCGGACAGACGAGGTAGCCCAGGCGCAGCCCGGGCGCGAACACCTTGGAGAACGAGCCCAGGTAGACGGTGCCCTCGTGCCAGCGCGAAGCGATCGGCTTGGGCGGCGCCTCGTCGTACCAGAGGTCGCCGTACGGGTTGTCCTCCAGCATCGGCACGCCGGCGCGCTGGGCGGCGGCGACGATCGCGTCGCGGCGCGCGGCGGGCACGACGCGGCCCGTCGGGTTCTGGAAGTTGGGCAGCACGTACATGAAGCGCGTGCCGCGCGGCAGTGCGGCGACGGCCTCGGGCAGCGGGCCGTCGGCGTCGCTGGCCACCGACGTGAAGACCGGCTCGTTGGGCGTGAAGGCCTGCAGCGCGCCGAGGTAGGTCGGCGTCTCGACGGCGACCGCGCTGCCGGCGTCCAGCAGCACCCGGCCGACGAGGTCGAGGCCTTGCTGCGACCCGTTGAGGATCAGGATGCGCTCGGCCGGCGCGTCGAGGCCGGCGGCGGTCATCTGCTGCGAGACCCATTCGCGCAGCGGCCCGAAGCCCTCGCTGGCCGCGTACTGCAGCGCCTCGCGCGGGGTGTCGGCGAGCACGCGCTGCGTCGCCTCGCGCATCGCCTCGACCGGGAAGGTGTCGGCCGCGGGCAGGCCGCCCGCGAGGGAGCGCACGCCGGGCAGCTCGGTGACCTTCAGGATCTCGCGCAGGATCGACGGGTTCATGCGGGCGCAGCGCTGCGCGAGGTGCCAGGGCGAGTTCGTCGTGTCGTCGGAGTGCGAGGTCATGGTCGGGTACCTTGGTGGGCTTGGATGGAGGGGATCGTAGGTCAGGTCACGGGCGGCCGCCGACCGCGCCGGCGGCGCCGGTGGACATGCGGCGGCCGAAGTAGACGCAGGCCATCACGGCGATCGAGAAGGCGAGCGTGGCGGGCTCGAGGCGCTCGCCCAGCAGCGGCACGCTCAGGAGCACGGAGACGAAGGGCTGGAGCAGCTGCACCTGGCTCACGCGCAGCGTCCCGCCCCAGGCGAGGCCGCGGTACCAGGCGAAGAAGCCCATCCACATGGACATCACCGCCACGTACGCGAAGCCGGCCCAGGCGGCGGGATGCACCGTGGTCGTGGGCCACTGCAGCACGAGCACCGGCAGCGTGAGCGGCAGTCCGAGCACGAGCACCCAGGAGATCGTCTGCTCCGGCGTCAGCGCGTGCGGCCCCTGCGTCACGCGCACGCCGGTGATGTAGCCGAGCGAGGACGCGGTGATCGCGCCCAGAAGCAGCAGGTCGGCCAGCTGCGGCAGGCCGGCGCCGCGCCACGCCGCGAAGCCCACCACGAGCGCCGCCCCCAGCAGCGCGAAGGTCCAGAAGCCGCGCGAGGGCCGCTGGCGCAGCAGCAGCGCCCCGACCGCCGCGGTGGTCAGCGGCATCAGCCCGCTGATGACGGACGCGTGCATCGCGTCGACCCGTCGCACCGCCAGCCCGAGCAGCAGCGGCCAGCCGAGCACGTTGCCCAGCAGCGTCAGCACGAGCATCGCCCAGTGCGAGCGGTGCGGCCACGGCGCGCGCGTCGCGGCCAGGTAGGCGAGCGACAGCAGCCCCGCGACGCCGGCGCGGCCGATCGCGACGAAGACGGGATCCAGCTGCGGCGAGTCGCCGCCGCCGCAGGCCAGGCGCGTCATCGGGATGGTGAACGCGAAGATCAGCATGCCCAGCACGCCGAGCCACAGGCCGAGCCGGGTGCGGCGCTCCTGGTGCCGGTGCGCGGCCTCGCACGCGCCGGCCGGCGGACCGTGGGCGGCGGTCGAGGACGTGGCGGCTTGGGGTTCGAGGCGCATCGCGGCGTCGGTCAAGGAAGGCGGACGACCGGCCGGAGGGCTGGTCGGGACGTCCAGTCTAGGCTCATAATCAATACACGATCAGTACAGTTCTCGAATGCAGAGACCAGATCTGTACCGACGTCGGCGGCAATACAGATCCGCCGTCCGGCCAGACACACCCGCTCGCCCGCATGCCGCACGATCCGATGCCCGCCCCCGACGCCCGCCCGCGCTCCCGCGCCGCCCCGGGCGGGGCGCACGCG
>DASVLN010000257.1:0-2212 GCA_036384855.1 Burkholderiaceae bacterium
GCCCGCAGGCGCGCGCGCGGCGAGCCGTCGCGCGCCGCGTTCATTCGCCGCAGCAGCCGGGTCGTGTAGGCCGCGAGAGCCTGCTGGAACAGCCCCTCCTTGTCGCGGAAGCGCTGGTAGAGGCTCGAGCGCGAGAGCCCCGTGACGGCCGTGAGCTCGTGGAGCGAGGTCGCGGCGTAGCCGTGGCGCTGGAACGACCGCGCGGCCGCCTCGATGACCGCGACCTCGTCGTACTGCGGCCTTCCGCTCATGGACACCTCCCGGGCGATGCCGGAACGACCGTTCCAGAGATCCCGGAACGAACGTTCCATGAATGATGGATCGATCGTTCCATCATATCGGCGCGGGCGGTGCCAAGTTCAGTGCAGGGGCCAGGCGCGCAGGATCAGCGGCGTCCCGACGAACAGGACCATCAGCGTCAGCGGCAGCCCCAGCCGCCAGTAGTCGCCGAAGCGGTAGCCGCCGGGCCCCATCACGAGCGTGTTGTTCTGGTGGCCGATGGGCGTCAGGAAGTCGCAGGCGCAGCCGAGCGCCACCGCCATGAGGAAGGGGTCGGCCCGGTAGCCGAGGTCGCCCGCGACCGCCGCGGCCACCGGCCCCAGCACCAGAACGGCGGCGGCGTGGTGCAGCAGCGGCGTGAGCAGCATCGCGGCCAGCACCACCACGCCCACCGCGACGCCGCCCGGCACCTGCCCCGCCACGTGGGTCAGCGCGTGCGCGATGAGCGCGGTCGCACCCGTCTCCTTGAGCCCTTCGCCGACCGGGATCAGGCAGGCGAGCATGACGATCACCGGCCACTCGATCGCGGCGTAGGCCTCCTTGACGGTGACCTGGCGCAGCAGCACGGTCAGCACCGCGGCGGCGAAGAAGGCGACCTCGACCTGCACCCAGCCCAGCCCGACCAGCACCAGCGCCGCGGCCAGCAGCCCGATCGGCACGAGGCCGCTGGCGCGCCGGCCGAGCGTGAGCTTGCGGTCGGCCAGCGGCAGCACGCCGAGCTCGGCCACGGACGACGCGAGGCTCTTGCCCCAGCCCTGCAGCAGCACGACGTCGCCGGCCGCGAAGCGGTGCGCGCGCAGGCGCGTGGTCGACGCCCGCGACGCCTTGCGCACCGCGAACAGGTTGACGCCGAAGCGGTGGCGCAGCTGCAGCGAGGCCGGCGTCGCGCCGACCAGCAGCGAGTCGGCGGTGACGATGACCTCCATCACCTCCATCTCGTCCATCTTCTCGGGCGGCTCGGGGATGTCCTTGGCGCCGTGGATCTCGAACCCGGTCTTCGCGACGACCTTCTCGACCACCGTCGGATCGGCCAGCACCACCACGACGTCGCCCGGGAACAGCCGCCAGTCCTCGGACGGGATGTAGCGCCGCCCGCCCTCGCGCACGATCGCGGCGACCGACATCTCGCCCTCGCCCATCTCCTCGAGCCCGCGCACGGTCAGTCCGGGCGACGCCGGTTGCGCCGGGATGCGCAGCTCGGTCGTGTAGGCCTCGATCGAGAACGCCTCCTCGGCGGACTTGTGGCCTTCACGTTCGGGCAGCAGGCGCCAGCCGAAGGCGAGGAAGACCACCGCCAGGGTCGTCAGCGGCAAACCGACGGCGACGAAGTCGAACAGCCCGAACGGCGGCCGCCCGAGCTCGTGGCGCACGGTGGAGATCAGCAGGTTCGGCGAGGTCCCGATCTTCGTGATCGTGCCGCCGACCAGCGAGCCGAACGCGAGCGGCATCAGGTACATCGAGCGCGGCCGCCCCGAGCGCCGGGCCGTCTGGATCGCCAGCGGCATCACGATCCCCAGCGTGCCGACGTTCTTCACGAACGCCGACAGGTAGGCGACCGACGCGGTCAGCACGCCGATCTGCAACGAGGTCGACTTCACCCGCGACAGCAGCGAGCCGATCCAGACGTCCAGCACGTTGGACGCCGCGATCGCGCGGCTGACCACCAGCACCGACGCGATGATCACGATCACCGGGTTGGCGAAGCCGAGGAAGGCCTTGTCCACCGGCACGACGCCCAGCACCACCGCCACCACCAGCGCGAGCCCGGCCACGATGTCGTAGGAGAGGCGGCCGCTCATGAAGGCGGCCAGCATCGCGGCGATGATCAGGATGGATTCGATCTGGTGCAGCGTCATGGAGGGGCGGTCGGGCGCCCCGGGGCGGGCGCGCCGGCGGCCGTGGCAAACGGGATGCCGCGAGGCGCGCGCCCTCG
>DASVLN010000258.1:0-2122 GCA_036384855.1 Burkholderiaceae bacterium
CCGCCCGGCGTCGCCGCGATCGACGTGCGCGACGCCTGGGCCCGGCCCACGGTGCCGGGGCAGACGTCCTCGGTCGTCTACGCGCGCATCACGGCGCCCTCGGGCGGCCGGCTGGTCGGCGCGAGCTCGCCGGTCGGCGACGTCTCGATCCACGACATGCACATGGAGGGCGACATCATGCGCATGCGCGACCTCGACGCGATCGACCTGCCCGCCGGCCAGGCCGTGGCGCTCGCCCCCAACGGCCTGCACCTGATGCTGACCGGCCTGAAGCGGCCGCTGGCCGCCGGCGCGAAGGTGCCGGTCACGCTGAGCGTCGTCGACCGCGAGGGCCGCCGCGGCACGCTCGCCGTGCAGGTGCCCGTCGCCGCCTCGGCGCCCGCCGACGAGGAGGGCCATCATCATGGCTGACCTGCGCCGTCCGCTCCTGGCCGCCGCGCTGTCGGCGGCCGCCGCCCCCGTCCTCGCCTGCGCGACCTGCGGCTGCTCGCTGTCCAGCGACGCCGCGATGGGCTACACCACCGAGACCGGCTGGCGCATGAGCCTGCAATACGACTGGATCGACCAGAAGCAGCTTCGCAGCGGCACCCACGCGATCTCCGCCCACGACGTCGCCGCGATCAACGATGCCGGCGGCGACCAGGAGGTCGAGCATGACACCGTCAACCGCTACACCACGCTGGGCCTGTCATGGGCGCCGAACGCCGACTGGGGCGTGCGCCTGCTCGTGCCCTGGGTGGACCGCGGGCACTCGACCTACGGCTCGTCGACGAACCCCCTGAGCTCTGACGACCTGAGCAGCGCGAAGATCGTCGGGCTCGGCGACGTGCGCGTCGTCGGCACCTGGCAGGGCCTGCTGCCGGGCGGCAACCTCGGCCTCCAGCTGGGGCTGAAGCTGCCGACCGGCCGCTACGGCGGGCCGGACGCGGACGGCACCGGCATCGCCGGCCGCCGCCCGGTGGCGTTCCGCGACGGCCCGCTCTCGCGCGAGGATTCGCCGGGCAACCTGGTCGACACCAGCCTGCAGCCCGGCACCGGCTCGACGGACGTGCTCCTCGGCGCGTTCTGGCACACCGCCGTGACGCACGAGGTCGACACCTTCGTCAACGCGCAGTTCCAGGCGGCGGTCTCCGAGCGCCTGCACCAGGCCGGCGCGGACTTCCGCCCCGGCAACACGACCTTCGTGAGCGTCGGTGCGCGCTACGAAGCCGACCCGGCGCTGATCCCGCAGGTGCAGGTCAACGTCTCGCACAAGGGCGCCGACCGGGGCGCGCTGGCCGACAACCCCGACAGCGCCGGCACCGTGGTCTACGTGAGCCCGGGCGCGACCTGGTCGCCGCAGCCGCGCGTGCAGCTGTTCGCGTTCGCGCAGATCCCCGTGCACTCGAACCTGGTGGGCATCCAGCTCGCGCCGCGGTGGACGGCCTCGGGTGGGATCTCGGTGGGCTTCTGAGTAACGACGCGCCGGGCGCCCCGCGAGGGCGCGCCCGGCGCGTCAGCGCGCCTCGCCGTTGCGGTCGGCGTGCGCGGTCGCCTGCGTGATGCGCGCGCCGGGCGGCACGTCGTGCGTGAGCCAGACGTTGCCGCCGATCGAGGCGCCGCGGCCGATGGTCACGCGGCCCAGCACGGTCGCGCCGGCGTAGATGACGACGTCGTCCTCGACCTGCGGATGGCGCGGGCCGCCCTTGATCAGCGCGCCTTCGGCGTCGACCGCGAAGTTCTTGGCGCCGAGCGTGACGGCCTGGTAGATGCGGACGTTGCGGCCGATCACCGCCGTCTCGCCGATCACGACGCCCGTGCCGTGGTCGATGAAGAAGTGCGAGCCGATGCGCGCGCCCGGGTGGATGTCGATGCCGGTGTCGCCGTGCGCGAGCTCGGCGACGATGCGCGCGAGCAGCGGCGCCCCGAGCCGGTACAGCTGGTGCGCGACGCGGTGGTGGATCACGGCGTGCAGGCCGGGGTAGCACAGCAGCACCTCGTCGACGCTGCGTGCCGCCGGATCGCCCCGGTAGGCGGCGAGGACGTCGGTGTCGAGCAGCTCGCGGATCGCCGGCAGCGCGGCGCCGAAGTCGCGCACGATGGCCAGCGCGCGCGCGTCGATGGCGCGCTCGTCCTCGCCGGC
>DASVLN010000259.1:0-3157 GCA_036384855.1 Burkholderiaceae bacterium
GCGACCAGCGCGCCGAGCGCCAGCCCCGCGGGCACCGCCGGCGAGAACCACGCCAGCGCATGCACCGGCCCGAAGTTGAGCGAGGCCGACAGCGTGTTGGCCGCGAGCCCGGCGCCGACCGCGGCCAGCACCATCGCGGCCCGCCGCCAGCCGCGGCGGGTGATCGAGAACGCGACCAGGCACGGAGCGGCCAGCCCGACCGCCACCGCGAATCCCGCGGCCGCCTGCGACATCGGCGCCGCGTTCTCGCCCAGGCTCGCCCAGAGCCACTCGAAGTCCGCGGCAAGCGGATGGTCGGAGAGCAGGTCGTAGAGCGCCTCCTGCACGCGCTCCCACGAGATACCCTGCCCGAACGGCACCGTGCCCGGATAGAGGAAGCCGATCGGCCACAGCACCAGGAGTGCCTGCATGAAGCCGCTGCGCGGGGTGAACCAGCGCTCGCGCAGCGGCATGAAGCGCCGCCCGGCGCCGCTCGCGTGCGCGGCGATGGCCAGGCTTGCGCCGGTGCAGGCGCCCAGCGAGTTGAGCACCCAGTCCATCAGCGACGGATAGCGCCCGGGCAGGAAGTGCTGGGTGAACTCCATGACCCACGACAGCGCCGACGGCAGCACGCAGGCGAGCGCGCCGGCCGCTGCCTGGCCGCGCCCTCGGCGCAGCGCGCTCGCGTAGACCAGCGCGCCCAGCGGCATGTAGCCGACGAAGTTGGACCAGTCGTCGAATCCGACGTGGTAGCGCGGCCAGGGCGGCACGATCAACCGGGACAGCGGCTGCCCCGCCGGCCAGAACCAGCCGCTGAACGGATACAGGCTCGCGTAGCAGACCAGCCCCGCGAAGACCAGCGTCAGCGTCAGCGCCGAGCTCTCGCGCGCGCGCGGCGCCTCGGGCGACGAGGCGGGCACGCGCGGGATGCGCGCCGCGGCGCGGGTGGGGCGGGCCATCGGGCGGCGGCTGCCGGTCAGCCGCCCTAGAACGGCTTGACGACGACGAGCACGACGATCGCCGCGAACAGCAGGATCGCCATCTCGTTGAAGACGCGGAACCAGCGCTCGCGGCGACGGTTCTCCATCTTCTCGAAGCTGCGCAGGAGCCCGCGGCAGCGGTGGTGGTAGCCGATCGCGAGGACGACCAGGAGCAGCTTGGCGTGCAGCCAGCCGCTGTGCGGGCCGATGCCGATGCCGTAGCCCAGCCACAGCGCCAGGCCGAACGCGATCGCGACGACCATCAGCATGCTGCTGAAGCGGTAGAGCTTGCGCGCCATCAGCAGCAGGCGCTCGCGCTCGGCGTGGCTGTCGGCGGGCACCTGCGCGAGGTTCACGAAGATCCGCGGCAGGTAGAACAAGCCGGCGAACCAGCTTGCGACGAAGACGATGTGGAAGGCCTTGACCCAGAGGTATCCGCTGCTCATGGGGCGCCATTATGGGCGGCGACCCTGACGCGAGGCACGTGTCCCGCGCGAGGCCCGGGGCTTGGCGGTCGGGCTTGCCGGCGATCGCGGGCTCGGAAAAGAAAGAGCCCCGGCATCCACGAGGGACGGCCGAGGCTGCAAAGCCTTGACGCTGTCATCACGCAAGGCACCTGCTCAGGGAGGAAAAGCAGGGGACAATGCCCTCACGGACATCATCCGAAACGGAATGTAGCAGAACTCCCGACGAGCGCGACAGTGCTCGCGACCCGTTTCATCGAAGATCCGTATTTCCGACGTAAAAGGTTCATCACACTGTGTCGCATCTGCCACCTTTCCCGACCAGCCGCCCGCGCCGGCTGCGCCGCGACGCGTTCAGCCGGGAGCTCGTGCGCGAGCACCGGCTGAGTCCCGGCAACCTGATCCTGCCCGTCTTCGTCGTCGAGGGCGGGGACGTCGTCCAGGACATCCCCAGCATGCCCGGCGTGCAGCGCGTGGGCATCGAGCGCCTGCTCGGCGTGGCCCAGCGCTGCGTCACGCTGGGCGTGCCCGCGCTCGCGCTGTTCCCCGCCATCGACCCCTCGCTGAAGACGCCCGACGGCGCCGAGGCGCTGAACCCGGACGGCCTGATCCCGCGCGCGGTGCGGGCGCTCAAGGCCCGCTTCCCGGAGCTGGGCGTGATGACGGACGTCGCGCTGGATCCGTACACCAGCCACGGCCAGGACGGCCTGCTGGACGACAGCGGCTACATCGTCAACGACCCGACCGTGCAGATCCTGGTTCGCCAGGCACGCGTGCAGGCCGAGGCCGGCGTCGACATCGTCGCCCCGAGCGACATGATGGACGGCCGCATCGGCGCAGTGCGCGCCATGCTCGAGGCCCAGGGGCTCATCCACACCCGGATCATGGCCTACAGCGCGAAGTACGCGAGCGCCTTCTACGGCCCGTTCCGCGACGCCGTCGGCTCGGCGGCGGCGCTGGGCAAGAGCAACAAGAAGGTCTACCAGATGGATCCGGGCAACAGCGACGAGGCCCTGCGCGAGGTGAGCCTGGACATCGCCGAGGGCGCCGACATGGTCATGGTCAAGCCCGGCATGCCGTACCTGGACATCGTCCGGCGGGTGAAGGACGAGTTCCGCATGCCCACCTTCGTCTACCAGGTCAGCGGCGAGTACGCGATGCTCAAGGCCGCCGCCGCCAACGGCTGGCTGGACGGTCCGGCCGTGATGATGGAGTCGCTGCTGGCCTTCCGCCGCGCCGGCGCCGACGGCGTGCTGACCTACTTCGCGCTCGAGGCGGCGCAGCTGCTGCGCTGACGGCTCAGGCGCGCGCGTAGGGATCGGCGATCCCGAAGCCGGCGAGGATCTCGGTCTCGCGCGCCTCCATGGCCGCGGCCTCGGGGCCGTCGTCCTCGTGATCGTAGCCCTGCGCGTGCAGCGTGCCGTGCACCAGCAGGTGCGCGTAGTGGTCGGCGATCGACGTGCCCTGCGCCGCGGCCTCGCGCTCGACCACCGGCGCGCACAGCACCAGGTCGGCCTCGACCTCGGGCTCCTGCACGTAGTCGAAGGTCAGCACGTTGGTCGCGTAGTCCTTGCCGCGGTAGTCGCGGTTCAGCGCGCGGCCCTCCTCCTCGCCCACGATGCGCACGGTGACCGTGCCGGGCACCTCGAGCGCGGCGCGGATCCAGCGCGCGACGCGGTGGCGCGGCAGCTGCTCGCGGTGGGAGGGATCGGCGAACTGCAGGCTCAGCTGCAG
>DASVLN010000260.1:0-2428 GCA_036384855.1 Burkholderiaceae bacterium
GCCGCATGCCGCGACCCCCGCCGGGGAGCGCGGCGATGACGCTGCATCGCGACGCCAGCCTCGAGGCCAGCGACCGTCGTCCGACGGTGCTGCTGGTCGACGACGACGAGGTCAACCTGCTCATGACCGCCGCCGCGCTCCGCGACCGCGGATTCGACATCACCTCGGCCACCGGCGGCGAGGAGGCCCTCACGCGGCTGGCGAGCTGGACGCCGGACGTGGTCGTCCTCGACGCCATCATGCCGGGCCTGGACGGCTTCGAGACCTGCGTCGCGCTGCGCCACATGCCGGGCTTCGACAACGTGCCGGTGCTGATGCTCACCGGCCTGGACGACGAGGCCTCGATCAACCGCGCCTACCAGGTCGGCGCGACCGACTTCTTCGTCAAGGCGACGCAGTGGAGCCTGCTCGCCGGCCGCCTGCGCTACCTGCTGCGCGCGTCGCGCACGCGCCAGGAGCTCGAGCGCAGCAAGGCCAAGCTCGCGCGCGCCCAGGACCTCGCCCGCATGGGCAGCTTCGACTGGTGGATGGGCGACGGCCGAAGCTTCGTCAACGGCCTGGAGCTGTCCGAGGAAGGCCTGCGCGTGTTCGGCTACGGGCCCGACGACCGCGTCAACCTGCGCGACATGCTGCGCATGATCGCCCCGACCGACCGCGAGCCGCTCGTGCGCCTGGCGCGCCAGATCCTGTACCAGGTCTCCGTGATCGCCACCGACGTGCCGATGACGCTGCCGGACGGGCGCTTTCGCATCATCCACGTCGAGGCGGAGCCGGAGTTCGACGAGCACGGCCACTGCTGCGCCTACACGGGCATCGTGCAGGACGTGACCGACCGCCGCATCGCGGAAGACCGCATCCGCCACCTCGCCAACTACGACGCCCTGACCAACCTGCCCAATCGCCGGCAGCTGATCTGGCGCGCGGAGCGGGCGCTCGAGTTCGGCCGCCGCCTCGGCCACCAGGTGGCGCTGCTGCTGATCGACCTCGACCGCTTCAAGGTGATCAACGACACGCTGGGCCACGCCGCCGGCGACGAGCTGCTGATGGAGGTCGCGTTCCGCCTGCGCGGCTGCGTGCGCCACTGCGAGCAGCTGTTCGAGGGCGTGATCGAGACCGCGGGCTCGCGCTCGCACCGCACGCTGGAGGCCGTGGGCCGCCTGGGCGGCGACGAGTTCGTCGCCCTGCTGCCCGAGGTCGCCGACGAAGCCGACGCGCAGCGCGTCGCCTCGCGCATCCTGGAGGCGCTGCGCGAACCGGTGGTGGTCGCGGGCCAGGACTGCTTCGCCACCGCGTCGGTCGGCATCGCGCTGTTCCCGCGCGACGGCAACACGGTGGCCGACCTGCTGCGCAACTCCGACGTCGCCATGTACGCGGTGAAGTCCCAGGGCCGCAACGACGCGCTGGTGTACACGCCGCGCCTGGCGGGCCGCGGGCGCGAGAAGCTGGCGCTCGAGAGCGCGCTGCACAAGGCGATCGAGCGCAACGAGCTGGTGCTGTACTACCAGCCCAAGATCGACGTCGTGTCGGGGCGCATGGTCGGCGCGGAGGCGCTGATGCGCTGGCGCCGCGGCGACCTGCTGATCCAGCCGGCCGACTTCATCCCCGTGGCCGAGGAGACCGGCCTGATCGTCCCGATGAGCGAGTGGGCGCTGCGCGAGGCCGCGCGCCAGGCGCGCATCTGGGCGGACGCGTTCGGCTTCTCGCACTCGATCGCCGTCAACATGCCCAACCGCATGTTCGAGCGCACCGACCTCATCGAGCAGATCACGGCGGCCGTGCGCGAGGAAGGCATCCCGCACAGCATGATCCAGCTGGAGATCACCGAGACCGGCCTCATGAAGGACCTGCAGCGCGTGATCCCGTCGCTGCACCGGCTCACGGAGATCGGCGTTCAGATCGCGGTCGACGACTTCGGCACCGGCTATTCCTCGCTCGCCTACCTGACCTCGCTGCCGATCTCGGAGGTCAAGATCGACCGCAGCTTCGTGCGCGACCTCGGCGTTCTTCCGCAAAGCCTGGCAGTTGTCACGGCGATCATCGCGCTCGCGAAGTCGCTGGACCTAAAGGTCGTGGCCGAAGGTGTCGAAAACCAGAGACAGCAGGATGTTCTCTACGGCGAGGGCTGCACGCTGATGCAGGGGTTCCTGTTCAGCAAGCCGATGCCGCCGGAGGACGTCCCGTCCTGGCTCGAGCAGGTCGTCCTGCCGCGCAAGGCGCCCTGGGTGCCCGGAGCCGCCAAGGCCCGGGCCGGCGCCGACGACGTCATCGACGTCGGTCGGCCGTCCTGAGCGCCTGCAGCGCGGGCGGGCGGCTGCCGCCGCCCCTTTGCCTTCGCCGTCGTCCATGCCCGCCACCCAGCCCAAACGCGAGACCCCGCGCCCCGCGGCCGCCGCCAAGCCCGCCGCACCCGGCGCCACTCCCAAGCCGG
>DASVLN010000261.1:0-5338 GCA_036384855.1 Burkholderiaceae bacterium
CACTCGCTGGTGCCGATCGCCGCGCGCGGCGCGGGCATCAGCTACGAGCGCCTGTGCACGATGCTGGTGGCCGCGGCGGCGCTCGAGCCCGTCGGCCGCGGCGGCAAGCCCGCGACCAATGACCAGGAGGGCGCGCGCGCCTGACCGCCATGCTGCTGCGCCATTCCGCCGCCGCCGACGCCGCCGCGCCCACCCCGGGCGGGCTGCCGGTGGACATCCGCCTGATGAACGCGATCGCCGTCGTGGTGCTCGCGCTGGTGGCGATCGGCCTCGCGGGCGCGGGCGCACGCTGGCTCGCGCTGCGGCCGGCCTTCTCGTTCGAGGACCTCCAGCTCGAGGGCGACCTGCAGCGCAACAGCGTGACCACGGTGCGTGCCAACGCGCTGCCGCACCTGAAGGGCAACTTCTTCACGATGGACCTCGGCCGTGCGCGCGCGGCCTTCGAGCAGGTGCCCTGGGTGCGCCGTGCCGTGGTGCGCCGGGTGTGGCCGGACCGGCTCGTGGTGACGCTGGAGGAACACCAGCCCGTGGCGTTGTGGTCGGCCGGCGACGACGCGAGCGACCGCATGGTCAACAGCTACGGCGAGGTCTTCGAGGCCAACGTCGGCGACGTCGAGGAGGACGGCCTGCCCGAGTTCTCCGGCCCGGACGGCAGCGCCGCGCAGGTGCTCGCGATGTACCGGCGCCTGAAGCCGGTGTTCGCGCAGATGGACGCCGAGATCACGGCGCTCGCGCTGTCGGGCCGCGGCAGCTGGCGCGCGGAGCTCGACTCGGGCGCGGCGATCGAACTGGGGCGCGGCAGCGACGACGAGGTGGTCGAGCGCGGCATGCGCTTCGTGCGCACGCTGCCGCAGGTGCTCAAGCGCATCGGCGCGCCGCTGGAAAGCGCCGACCTGCGCCACGCGGAAGGCTACGCCGTGAAGTTCAAGGGCGTGGGCTTCGGCGCCGACCCCAAGCAGCCGCCCGCCGCCGCGCGCCGGCAATGAGAGAGTGAGCTGAGAAAGATATGGCCAAGGAATACAAGGATCTCGTCGTCGGGCTCGACATCGGCACCGCCAAGGTGATGGCCGTCGTCGCCGAGATGCTGCCCGGGGGGGAACTGCGGCTGGCGGGCCTGGGCGTCGCGCCCACGCACGGCCTGAAGCGCGGCGTGGTCGTCAACATCGACGCGACGGTGCAGTCCATCCAGCAGGCCCTGAAGGAGGCCGAGATGATGGCCGACTGCAAGATCTCGCGCGTCTACACCGGGATCACGGGCAGCCACATCCGCGGCCAGAACTCCACTGGCATGGTGATCGTGCGCGACAACCGCGAGGTCACGCCCACCGACATGGCGCGCGTGGTGGAGACCGCCAAGGCGATCAACATCCCCAACGACCAGCGCGTGCTGCTCGTCGAGCCGCAGGAGTTCGTGATCGACGGCCACGAGGTCAAGGAGCCGATCGGCATGAGCGGCAGCCGCCTCGAGGTGCGCGTGCACATCGTGACGGGGGCGCAGTCGGCGGCGGAGAACATCGTCAAGTGCGTGCGGCGCTGCGGCCTGGAGGTCGACCAGCTGGTGCTCAACCCGAGCGCGTCGAGCCAGGCGGTGCTCACGCAGGACGAGATGGACCTCGGCGTCGCGCTGGTGGACATCGGCGCCGGCACCACCGACGTCGCGATCTTCACCGGCGGCTCGGTGCGCCACACCGCGGTGATCCCGATCGCGGGCGACCTCATCACGAGCGACATCGCGATGGCGCTGCGCACGCCGACGAAGGACGCCGAGGAGATCAAGGTCGAATACGGCGTCGCCAAGCAGCTGCTCGCCGATGCGACCGAGCAGGTCGAGGTGCCGGGCCTCGGCGACCGGGCACCCCGCATGCTCTCGCGCCAGGCGCTCGCCGGCGTGATCGAGCCGCGCGTCGAGGAGATCTTCTCGCTCGTGCACCAGGTGATCCGCGAGTCGGGCTGCGAGGAACTGCTGTCCTCGGGCATCGTGCTGACCGGCGGCACGGCGGTGATGCCGGGGATGGTGGAGCTCGGCGAGGACATCTTCCTCAAGCCCGTGCGCAAGGGCCTGCCGACCTACTCGGGCGCGCTGTTCGACATGGTCGCCAACCCGCGCTCGGCGACGGTGATGGGATTGCTGGAGGAGGCGCGCATCGCCCACAGCCGCGGCCACAAGGCGGCGGCGCAGGCGGGCTCGATGCAGACCTTCTTCGGCAAGGCGCGCGACTGGTTCATGGGGAATTTCTGATGAAGAAGGTGATGCTGGACATGAGAGGCGTCACCCGCATAAGGCCCGGCGCGCACGACGCGACCGAGTCGAGGATTGGGAACGAGACGGGTATTCGGATCAACGGATTTCAGGCAACTGCAACAGCATTCAAGCAAGGAGTGAAAACATGCCGATCGAGATGATTGAAGAGTTCGACCAAGGCACGCAGATCAAGGTCATCGGCGTGGGCGGCGGCGGCGGCAACGCCGTGGAGCACATGGTCAGCGAGGGCGTCCAGGGCGTGGAGTTCATCTGCGCCAACACCGACGCGCAGGCGCTGAACCGGTCGGGCGCGAGCTCGATCATCCAGCTGGGCCACAAGGGCCTGGGCGCGGGCGGCAAGCCCGAGGTCGGCAAGGCCGCGGCGGAAGAGGCGATCGAGCAGATCAAGGCCGCGATCCAGGGCGCCAACATGCTGTTCATCACGGCCGGCATGGGCGGCGGCACGGGCACGGGCGCCGCGCCGGTGATCGCGCGCGTGGCCAAGGAGATGGGCATCCTGACCGTCGGCGTCGTGACCAAGCCGTTCGAGTTCGAGGGCGGCCGCCGCATGAAGTCGGCCGACGCGGGCGTCGCCGAGCTCGAGGCCAACGTCGACTCGCTGATCGTGGTCCTCAACGAGAAGCTGCTGGAGGTGCTGGGCGACGACGTCACGCAGGACCAGGCCTTCGCGCACGCCAACGACGTGCTGAAGAACGCGGTCGGCGGCATCAGCGACATCATCCACATCCCGGGTCTCGTGAATGTCGACTTCGAGGACGTGAAGACGGTCATGAGCGAGCCGGGCAAGGCGATGATGGGCACCGCGATCGCGCAGGGCCCGGATCGCGCGACCAAGGCCGCCGAGGCCGCCGTCGCATGCCCGCTGCTGGAAGGCATCGACCTGTCCGGCGCCAAGGGCGTGCTGGTGCTGATCGCCGCGTCGCGCCAGAGCTTCAAGCTCTCGGAGAGCCGCCTGGCGATGAACACGATCCGCCGCTACGCCGCCGAGGAAGCGCATGTGATCTACGGCACCGCCTACGACGAGACGCTGGGCGACCAGCTGCGCGTCACGGTGATCGCGACGGGCCTGTCGCAGTCGCGCCGCGCGCAGGCGCCGCTGACGGTCGTCCAGACGGTGCAGCACGCCCGCACCGGCACGGACAACCTGCCGCTCATGGGCAATCCCGCGGCGGGCCACGCCAACGCGCCGATGATGGGCTCGGTGCAGCAGCAGCCGATCGCGCCCGCGATGCCGAGCAACACCGACTATGGCCACCTCGGCACGCCCAGCGTCTGGCGCCATCGCCAGCACGCCGCGGCCAAGGTCGAGGCCCTGAGCTCGCACGGCATGGACGAGATCGAGATCCCCGCGTTCCTGCGCAAGCAGGCCGATTGACGGCCAGGCGGGGGCGGGCGCCAGCGCTCGCCCCCGGGGCGGGGCGCGCCATCCGCTAGGATCGTGGGATGTCGCGTCTCCTGCTCCTGCTTTTCGCCGGCCTCAAGTTCAGCAAGCTTTTCCTGAGCGTCGGCTCGATGCTGCTCGCCGTGGGCGTGTATGCGCTCGTCTTCGGCTGGCGCTATGCGGTGGGCATCGTCGCGATGCTCGTGATCCATGAGTTCGGCCACTTCCTCGCCGCGCGCCAGCGCGGGCTGAAGGCGGAGCTGCCGATGTTCATCCCGTTCGCGTTCGCGTGGGTGCGCCTGCGCGATCGTCCGCACACCGCGGAGACCGAGGCGTTCGTCGCGCTCGCGGGGCCGCTCGTGGGCACGGTGGGCGCGCTCGGCGCCTACTTCCTCGCCCACAACGAGAACGTCCCGTGGCTGCTCGCGGTCGCCTACACGGGCTTCTTCATCAACCTGTTCAACCTGATCCCGATCCCGCCGTTCGACGGCGGCCGCATCACGCAGATCCTGTCGCCGCGGATCTGGCTGCTGGGCCTGCCGGTCCTGGGCCTGATGATGTGGTACTCGTTCTCGCCCATCCTGGTCGTGATCGCGATCCTCGCCGTGCCCTACGCGATCGCCGCGTTCAAGTTCCGCGCCGACACCCCCGAGGCGCAGGCCTACTACGCGCTCGTCAGCCCGCGGGTGCGCTGGGAGTACGCCTTCTACTACGTCGTGCTGATGGTGTTCCTCGTCTTCATGATGCACGACACCCACCAGCAGCTGGCGGGCTACGGCAACGGCGGCGACCGCGTCGAGCAGACCGAGGATTCGGGCGCCGGCCAGGTCTGAGGCGGCTGCAAGCGACGACGCCGCGGCCCCCTCGCGGAGGACGCGGCGCCGCCGGCGGGAACGCAGTCGCTCAGCCGATGGCCGCGTCGAGGTTGGCCAGCGTGTCCGTCCAGCTGTCGTCGACCGTGCCGTCGCCGCTGTCGTCGACGGTGAAGTCGACCGAGCTGCCGTCGATCGTCGCGGTGATCCTGGCGTTGCTGTCCGTGCGGGTGACCGTCCACGCGCCGGCCGTGGGCGTGCCGTCCGCGCCGTAGGCCAGCGCGGTCGTCGTGCTGGTCGTCGTCGCGAAGGTGCGGGTGCCGCCGGCCGTGCCGGAGAGGGCGTCGGAGCCGCTCCAGGTCCAGCCGGTCGGCGCCGGCGAGGTGTCCCAGGTCGTCGTGCGGGTGCCCGCGAGGCTGCCGACCGTGAACGTGTCGTTGTGGCCGTTGTACGCGCCGGCCAGGGTGAGGCCGGTCGCCGCGATCGTGGAGGTCTGCGTCGTTCCGCTGGCCGTCGCCGCCGTGGTCCGCGCGATCGTGGCGGTGCCGTTGTAGGTGGCCAGGCCGCCGGCCACGGCCAGGTTGGTGGCGGTCATCGTCGCCGAGGTCGTGCCGTTGGCGACGGAGTCGATCGTCATGTGGATCGTGCCGTTCAGCGCGTCGAGGCCGGTGAACGCGACACAGGAATTGAAGGTGACGTCGTAGACCTCGCCCGCGTCGAAGACGGAGTTGTGCTCGCTCGCGTCGGTGCCGTTGGTGATGGTGATGGTGGCGGTGCCGCCGCCGTTGCAGGTGAGATCCACGTCGGTGGTCGAGATCACCTGCGGCCGCATGTCGCCCTGCGCCCGGGCGCGCGCGCTCGCGGCGGCGGGCGGGGGCGCGG
>DASVLN010000262.1:0-9298 GCA_036384855.1 Burkholderiaceae bacterium
CGACCAGCCGCTCACGGCCGAGGCGATGACGCGCGCGATGACGCTGGCGGAGCACGTCCAGCGCGCGCTCGACGCGAGCGGGGCGCAGGTGGTCATCGTCGCGCGCGCAGGCCAGGACCTGCGCAAGTACGGCCTGCAGTACTCGCACCTGGCCTTCGCCTATCGCGAGTCGATTCCAGCGCCCGCGCCGCCGCCGGCGGCGATACCCGGTACCGTATCGCCAATGGCCGCGATGGGCGACCCCGCCGCCATCGCCATCGATGCCGCCCGGGCCGCCGTTCCGGCGTCGCCCGCGCCGCCTGCGGGCTCCCGCACGGTCTGGCGCATCGCGCACAAGCTCAACCAGTGCGGCACCGCGCACGCCTCGGTGTTCCGCCAGGGCCTGGGCGAGTTCTTCCTCGACACGCCGTTCGAATACCGCGCCGCCTTCGTCGTCCCCGAGCCCGAGGTCCAGGCCGCGCTGCTGCCGATCCTGGCGGACGACGCGCGACTCGTGCAGTGGAATACGCCCGCCTACAGCGTCGTCGCCTATCCGTGGGCGACGACCTACCAGCAGAGCAACCAGTGGGCGCTCGAGACGCTGGCCGGCGCGCTGGAGCCTGCCGCCACGACGCGCGCCCGCGCCCAGGCCTGGCTGCAGCTGCACGACTACCGGCCCACCGTGCTGCACCTGGACGCGTTCACGCGCCTGGGCGCGCGCATGACGCGTGCGAACGTCGCCTTCGACGACCATCCCAACGACCAGCGCTTCAGCGACCGCATCGCCACGGTGACCGTCGAGTCGATGTTCGACTGGCTGCAACGCGAGCGCCTGTCCGGATCGCCGCAGACCGTGTATTGACGCCACCCGCGCCGAAAGACGAGAAACCCATCCATCGGACGCGCTCGATCGCCGGCTCCAGCGGCTACAGTTCAGCGACCCATCCCCCGACGTCCGCCATGAGCACCCGCCCCGACACGCCGCCGCACGCCCCTCCCAGCCAGTTCGCGCTCCTCGGCCAGCGCCGGTTCGCGCCGTTCTTCTGGACGCAGTTCTTCGGCGCAGGCAACGACAACGTGCTGAAGTTCGCGTTCACGGTGCTGGTCACCTACCAGCTCGACGTGAGCTGGCTGCCCCCGGAGAAGGCCGGCCTCGTGATCAGCGCCGTCTTCATCCTGCCGTACGTGCTGCTGTCGGCCACCGCCGGCCAGCTGGCGGACAAGTACGACAAGGCGACCATGATGCGGCTGATCAAGTCGTTCGAGATCGCCATCATGCTGCTGGCGGCATGGGGCTTCGTCGGCGGCCAGGTCGTGGTGCTGCTGCTGTGCCTGTTCCTGATGGGCGTCCACTCGACGCTGTTCGGACCGGTGAAGTACGCCTACCTGCCGCAGCATCTCGACGACCACGAGATCACCGGCGGCAACGGCATGGTGGAGATGGGCACCTTCGTCGCCATCCTGCTGGGGCAGCTGGCCGGCGGGCTGCTGGTCGTCGTGCCGGGGATGGGCCCTGCGCTCGCGGCCGGCGCCTGCCTCGCGCTCGCGGTGATCGGCCGCCTCACGGCGCAGGCGATCCCGGCCACGCCCGCGGAGGATCCTGCGCTGAAGGTCAACTGGAACCCGCTGTCCGAGACCCTTCGCAACCTGCGCCTCGCGGGCAAGGACATCGTCGTCTTCCGCTCGCTGCTGGGCATCTCGTGGATGTGGTTCTTCGGCGCGACCTTCCTCTCGCAGTTCCCGTCCTTCGCGAAGGACGTGCTGCATGGCGACGCCCATGTCGCCTCGCTGCTGCTGGTGCTGTTCTCCGTGGGCGTGGGCATCGGCTCGCTGCTGTGCGAGGTGCTGTCGCGGCGACAGGTGGAGATCGGCCTCGTGCCCCTGGGCGCGATCGGCATGAGCCTGTTCGCGATCGACCTGTACTTCGCCGTCGGCCACCTGGCGATGCCCGTGGGCGCGGGCGTCTGGGGCATCGCCGGCTTCGTGGGGCAGGGCCAGCACGTGCGGCCGATGATCGACCTGTTCATGCTCTCGCTGAGCGCCGGCCTGTACAGCGTGCCGATGTACGCCCTGATCCAGACGCGCGCACAGCCCAGCCATCGCGCGCGCATCATCGCGGCCAACAACATCCTGAACGCGCTGTTCATGATCGCGAGCTCGCTGATCGCGGGGGCGCTGCTGCACTTCGGGGTCAGCATCCCCGGCGTGTTCCTGTGGACCGGCATCGCCAACGCCATCGTCGCGGGCTACATCTTCCTGCTCGTGCCGGAGTACCTGCTGCGCTTCTTCGCCTTCGTGCTCACGCGCACGGTCTATCGCTTCCGCATCCGCGGCGAGGAGCACATCCCGCTCGAGGGCCCGGCGATCGTCGCGTGCAACCACGTGAGCTTCATCGATCCGGTGCTGCTGATGGCGGCAAGCCCGCGCCCGATCCGCTTCCTGATGGACTCGCGCATCTTCCGCACGCCGGGACTGGGCCTGCTGTTCCGGCTCGCCAAGGCGATCCCGATCGCGCCCAAGAGCGACGACCCCGCCGCCTACGAGGCCGCCTTCGCAGCCGCCGACCAGGTGCTGGCGGAGGGCGACCTGCTGGGCATCTTCCCCGAAGGCGGCATCACGCGCGACGGCCAGCTGATGCCGTTCAAGGGCGGCATCATGCGCATCCTCGAGAAGCGCCCGGTGCCCGTGGTGCCGCTGGCGCTGCAGAACGTCTGGGGCTCGTTCTTCTCGCGCATCGAGGGCGCGGCGATGACCAAGCCCTTCCGGCGCGGCCTGTTCAGCCATGTCGGCCTGCACGTCGGCCCGCGCATCGCGCCGGCGGAGGTCACGCCCGAGGGCCTGCAGCGCGAGGTCGGGACGCTCATGGAGACGCGGGTCTACTGAGTTGCGAAGCGCGTCGGTCAACGTCCCCGCCGCTTCACGCGCAGCTGCATCGCCCGCACTCGCCGCGCCATCCTGCGCATCGCGCGCCATGGCGCGGTCGCACGCACGCGCGCGAGGACGCGCGCCTTCCACGCGAGCCAGCGGGCATAACCGCGCGCGAACCACGCCAGCGCCATCAACCGTGGCTGCGTGAGGATGAACACGCGCGCCACGACGCCGGTGCTGAGCAGCTTGGCGCCGAAGAACAGCAGCAGCCCGAGGCTGGCGCGGCCCTGCGCGATCAGCCACAACGCGCCGACCTTCACCGGCAGCAGCAGCAGCATCGGCACGCAAAAGACGACGAGGGCGGCGTGCGGCGGAAGCGCCGCGATGCGGCGTTCGACCCAGGCCACGGCGGGCAGCCGCGCAAGCGCACTCATGCGACGCGCCAGCGGCGCCCACCCCCATTCCTCGAAGACGATGACGAGCGCCACCAGCCACGCCCCCAGCGTCGAGAGCGCGCGCCAGGACGACGACCGCGGCGGTTGCACCCGTGCGAGCTTAAACTTAGCCGGTTTGCGACCCAAATTAACTCCACGTTAACGCGACGGCGGCGACTGTCGACTTAGGATGTCGCCCTCATTGCTTCCGAGACAAGCATGTCCGTCAAGAACACTCGACACGTCATTTCCACGCCGCGCGCGCGCGCCGCGATGTCGCTGGCCCTGCTCGCCGTCCTCGCGGCCTGCGGCGGCAACGGCGACGCCACCCCCACCGCGACGATCAGCCAGACCACCGTCACGGCGACCAGGTTCGGCGGCACGGCGCTCGTCACGATCCAGGGCACCGGCCTGGACAGCACGCTGGTCGTGAGCTCGCAGAACTGCTCCGGCATGACGATGCTGAACACGGCACCGTACGTGAGCTCGACGACGACGGCTTACTACCAGTGCACCGTCGACGGGGGCATCCAGGGCAACGTGGTCGCGTCTTCCAACGGCGTGGTGGTCGGCCAGGGCGGCTTCACGGTGCCGCAGCCCATCGTCACGATGGCGGTGGGCAACGGCCTGGCGGTGAGCGGCAACATCGTCTTCAGCCTGCGCGCCGACGTCGCACCCAAGACGGTCGCGAACTTCCTGCACTACGTGAACACCGGCTTCTACAACAACACGATCTTCCACCGGGTCGTGCCGGGCTTCGTCGTGCAGGGCGGCGGCTATGGCCCGACGGTCGGCGGCCACCTGCCGGCCGCCAAGACGACCGACACCTCCATCGGCCTGGAGAGCTCCGGCCTGAGCAACGTGCAGTGGTCGATCGCGATGGCCAACGACGGCGGCTCGCCGCCGATGGCCAACTCGCAGTTCTTCGTCAACCTCGCGGACAACACGGGGCTGGACGGCGGCTACACCGTCTTCGGCACCGTCTCCGCCGGGACCGATGTCGTCACCGCGATCACCAACGCGCCGGCAACCTGCACCGCGAACCCCGCGGCCAGCACGACCGACTGCCTGCCGCAGCCCGACGTGCTGGTCAGCTCGGCGACGCAGACGCAGTAAGCGCGCCGCGGCCCGGCGCGCCACGCGCGCGGGGCCGCTACACGCCTCGAGCGCGGTCGGCCGCGAAGCGCGCCTGGAACTCGCCGAAGCGCCCCTCGTCCAGGGCGCCGCGCACCTCGCGCATCAGGTTCAGGTAGTAGTGCAGGTTGTGGATGGTGGTCAGCATCGGGCCCAGCATCTCGCCGCAGCGGTCGAGGTGGTGCAGGTAGGCGCGGCTGAAGTTGGCGCAGGTGTGGCAGGTGCAGGTCTCGTCGACCGGCGCCTGGTCGGACTTGTAGCGCGCATTGCGCAGGCGCAGGTCGCCGAAGCGCGTGAACAGGTGGCCGTTGCGCGCGTTGCGCGTCGGCATGACGCAGTCGAACATGTCCACGCCCTGCGAGACGCCATAGACGAGATCCTCGGGCGTGCCGACGCCCATCAGGTAGCGCGGCTTGTGCGCCGGCAGGCGATGCGGCGTGTGGGCGACGATGCGGCGCATGTCCTCCTTGGGCTCGCCCACCGAGACGCCGCCCACCGCGTAGCCGGGGAAATCCAGCGCCACCAGCTTGTCGAGCGACGCCTCGCGCAGGTGCTCGTACATGCCGCCCTGGACGATGCCGAACAGCGCGTTCGGGTTGGCCAGGCGCGCGAACTCGTCGCGGCAGCGCGCCGCCCAGCGCAGTGACAGCTCCATCGACGCCCGCGCCTCGCGCTCGGTGGTCAGCACGCCCTTGGTCTCGTAGGGCGTGCACTCGTCGAACTGCATGACGATGTCCGAGTTCAGGATCGTCTGGATCTGCATGCTGCCCTCGGGCGTGAGGAACAGCTTGTCGCCGTTGACGGGCGAGGCGAAGCGCACGCCTTCCTCGGAGATCTTGCGCATCTCGCCCAGCGACCAGACCTGGAAGCCGCCCGAGTCCGTGAGGATGGGCCTGCCCCAGCTCTCGAAGCGGTGCAGGCCGCCGAACTGCTTCATCACGTCCAGCCCGGGACGCATCCAGAGATGGAAGGTGTTGCCGAGGATGATCTGGGCGCCCATCTCCTCGAGCGAGCGCGGCAGCACGCCCTTGACCGTGCCGTAGGTGCCTACCGGCATGAAGACCGGGGTCTCCACGACGCCATGGTTCAGCGTCAGGCGGCCGCGGCGGGCGTGCGCGTCGGTGCGCAGCAGTTCGAATGTCAGCATCGGCATATTGTCGCCGGCCGCGAACCGGGCTCGCGGCGGGCCGCAAGCGGCGACGCCCCGGCTTGCGGGGCGTCGAAGGAAGGACAGGCCCGGCCGATGCGGGACGGGCCTCGGGGCCCGGCCGACGCCGGCCCCGGGGGCGATCAGCCGCGCTCGCCGACGACCTGCGGATGCGCCGAGCGCCACTGCGCCAGGTCGGCCTTCACCTCGGCGCGCGTCAGGCCGCGGGCGACGGTCGGGACCGCCGGCACGACAGGCGCGTCGGCCTTCTCGCCGACGGCCTTCAGCGCACCTTCGGCCTGCAGGTTGCGGGTCTCGGCGACGACCGAGACGCGGCTGCGCTGCTGCACGTCGGCGCCTTGCGACGCGAGGTTGCGCGCCTGGAGGGTCTCGCCACGGTCGATTTCCTGGGCCTGGACGGCACCGGCGAACAGGGCGGCGGCAACGGCGGCGATGGCGGAGAGGGAGCGGACTTGCATGATGTATTTCCTGATTCCACGGGGTTGAGGCGGTCCGAGCGGTCGCAGGTCGCGTCCTGCCGGGCCTCGGTGATGCGGAGGTGGTGTCAGCGCGTCATCGATGGCTTCACTGTATTCCCCGGAAAATTCCGGATAAATAGGCAACTATAGAATTGTTTATTCCCGATCCAGGAAGAATCCGATGGACCAGCTTCGCGCCATGCGGGTGTTCGCCCGCGTCATCGACACCGGCGGCTTCGCCAAGGCGGCCCAGGCGCTGGACATCGCACCGGCCGTCGCCACGCGCCTGGTGGCCGAGCTCGAGGAGCACCTCGGCGCACGCCTGATCAACCGAACGACGCGGCGCCTGGCGCTCACCGACGTGGGCGAGGGCTACCTGGAGCGCGTGCGCAACATCCTCACCGAGGTCGACGACGCCGAGGCCGCCGCCAACCAGGCGACCGCCGAGCCGCGCGGCCGCCTGAGCGTGCTCGCGCCGCCGGGCTTCACGGTGCACCAGCTCGCCAAGCACCTGCCGCGCTTTCGCAAGCTGCATCCCAAGGTGTCGATCGACCTGACCGTCGCGCCCTCGGTGGAGGCGCCCGACGAGAACCATGACGTCACCATCATCGTCCAGCGCCAGCGCCCGATCGACGGTGCGTTCATCGCGCGCCGCATCGCGATGGCCGAGGTGATCCTGTGCGCGACCTCCGAGTACCTCGACCGCCGCGGCCGTCCGCAGCATCCCTCGGAACTCGCCGACCACGAGATGCTGATGCCGCTGCCCCCGAGCGAGCAGCGCGAGCTCAGCTTCGAGCCGGCCTGGGGCGGCGGAGCGGCGGTCGCGGTGGAGCTGAGCCCCACGCCGCCCCTGACCACCACCCATGTCGACACGCTCTACGCCGCGGCGCTCGCCGGCATGGGCATCGCCGGCCTGCCGTCCTTCATCGCCGAGGACGCGCTGATGGAGGTCGCCCTCGAACGCATCCTGCCGCAATGGCGCCTGCGCGCGCTGACGCTGTTCGCCGCGATGCCCACGCGCAAGCACGTGCCCGTGCGCACGCGCGCGTTCGTGGACTTCCTCGTCGAGACCTTCGCGAGCCAGCGCGATCCGTGGCTGGCGGCGGCGGGGTGCGAGAGCTGCTAGGCGCGGGCAGCGCAGCGCGCCGGCTCGCGACGCTCAACCGCGGGCAGCGTCGTCCCGCCTCGCCAGCAGCATCGCGTCCCCGTAGCTGAAGAACCGGTACCGCCGCGCGATCGCGTGCGCGTAGAGCGCGCGGATCGGCTCCATGCCGGAGAACGCGCTCACCAGCATCATCAGCGTGCTGCGGGGCAGGTGGAAGTTGGTGATCAGGCGGTCGACTGCGCGGAACCGGTAGCCCGGCGTGATGAAGATGCGCGTCTCGCCCGCGCCGGCGCGCAGGCCGCCGGGATCGCCCGCCTGCGCCGCGGCGGTGGCGGCGGATTCGAGCGCCCGCACCGTCGTCGTGCCGACCGCGACCACGCGGCCGCCCGCGGCACGCGTGCGCCGCACGGCCTCGACGGTGGCGGCCGGGACGTCGAACCACTCGGTGTGCATCTTGTGCTCGACGAGGCTTTCGCTTCGCACCGGCTGGAACGTGCCCGCGCCGACGTGCAGGGTCACGCGCGCGCTCTGGACGCCGCGCTCGGCGATGCGGGCGAGCAGCGCGTCGTCGAAGTGCAGCGCGGCCGTCGGTGCGGCGACCGCGCCGGGACGGTCGGCGAAGACGGTCTGATAGCGGCGCACGTCGTCCTCGCTGTCGGCGTGCTCGATGTAGGGCGGCAGCGGCACGTGGCCGTGGCGATCGAGCAGCGCGAAGACGTCGCCGGGGAAGCGCAGGTGGAACAGCGCGTCGTCGGGGCCGCAGCGGCCGAGCACCTCGACGTCGAAGCCGTCCTCGCCGCCGAGCCGCATCGTGCTGCCGGCGCGCGGCGACTTGCTCGCGCGGATGTGCGCCCACGCCTCGCCCGGCGGAAGGACGCGTTCGACCAGCACCTCGACGCCGCCGCCCGTCGCCTTCGCGCCATGCAGGCGCGCCTTGATGACGCGGGTGTCGTTGAAGACGAGCAGGTCGCCCGGCTCGAGCAGCGCGGGCAGGTCGCGGAAGACGCGGTCGACGGGCTCCGCACCGGTGCCGTCCAGCAGGCGCGACGCGCTGCGCTCGGCGGCGGGATGCTGGGCGATCAGCTCGGGCGGGAGCTCGAAGTCGAAATCCGCGAGGACGTGCTCGCCGGACGGCGGCGGCAGGAAGACCGCATCGCGGGTCATCGCGACGTGTGCGTGCGCGCGGCGCCGTTCAGGAGGCCGCGTGGCCGGCCTGGTCGGCCTGGTCGGGGGTGGCGGCCGCGCCGTGCGACGCGTCGGACCGGTCCCAGGCCCAGGCGAAGGCGACACTCACGCCGCAGACGGCAACCAGGAGGACGACGAAACGGGCAACGAGACGCATGATGTGGCGGTGGGATCCGCGCGGTCCGGGCGCGGGCAGGGATGGACGCCCGGTATTGTCGTTGAAGGCGCGCGCCGGCGACGTATCCGCTTGTACCCGGAGTGCACTTTCGTCGCATTCCGCGTCGGGCGCGCAACGCGGCTGGGGCGAGAATCGCCGCCATGCCGCCCTCCAAGCAATCGCCGCTCCCAGCCTCCGCCGCGCCGGCGCCGGCCGCGCGTGCCGAGCTGAGCGGCCCGCAGCGCGCGCTGCTGCGGCTGGGGCTGGTGCGGCCCATCGACCTCGCGCTGCACCTGCCGCTGCGCTACGAGGACGAGACGACGCTCACGCCGCTGCGCGCCGCGATCCCCGGCGAGAAGGTGCAGGTCGAGGGCGTGGTGACGGACGCACGCGTCGAGGCGCGCGGCCGGCGCCAGCTCGTCGTGCGGATGGCCGACGACGAGGGCACCGAGCTCGTGCTGCGCTTCCTCAACTTCTATCCCTCGCACCAGAAGACCCTCGCCGCCGGCCGGCGCGTGCGCGTGCGCGGCGAGCTGCGCGGCGGCTTCCTCGGGCGCGAGATGGTGCATCCGACGTTCAAGGCCGTGGACGGCGACGTGCCCCTCGCGTCGTCGCTGACGCCGGTCTACCCGACCACCGCGCAGCTGCCCCAGCCCTACCTGCGCAAGGCGATCGCGGCGAGCCTCGCGCGCGCCCCGCTCGCCGAGGTGCTGCCGCCGCAGGTCGTGCCGCCGGGCCTGCCGTCGCTGCGCGAGGCGCTCGAGACGCTGCACCACCCACCGGCCGACCTGCCGCTGTCGGCGCTGGAGG
>DASVLN010000263.1:0-1697 GCA_036384855.1 Burkholderiaceae bacterium
TGGGCCGCGCAGCGCGCGCGCGGCGGGTGAGCCCGTGGACACGATCGAGCTCGCCGCCCTGCAGGCCTGGTTCACGCCGGTCGCGCTGACGCTGCCGCGGCTGCTCGCGGTCTTCGCGATCGCGCCGTTCTTCTCCGGCAACATGATGAGCGGCCTGGTGCGCAACGGCGTCATCCTGATGCTCGCGATCTTCATGTCGCCCGCGGCGAGCGACCTGCCCGTGCTGACGCTGGGCGGCTGGGTGCTGATCGCGGCGAAGGAGGCCTTCATCGGCGTGCTGCTGGGCCTGGGCTTCGGCCTGTTCGTCTGGGCGGTGCAGAGCGTGGGCGACCTCGTGGACTTCCAGACCGGCTCCGCGAGCGCGCCCTTCTTCGACCCGGTCGGTGGCCACGAGGGCGGTCCCACGGGGCAGTTCCTCGGCTGGGTCGTCATCACGCTGTTCATGTCCGCGGGCGGGATGCTCGCGATGGTGCGCGTGATCGTCGACTCCTTCCGGCTCTGGCCGGTGGCCTCGTTCTACCCGCACATGGGCGAGGTGATCGAGCAGTTCGCCGTGCGCCAGGGCGACACGCTGTTCCTGTGGACCGTCAAGCTCGCCGCGCCCATCATCTTCGTGCTGCTGCTGGTGGAGCTGGGCATCGGCCTCGTCGGGCGCGTGGCGCCGCAGCTCAACGTGTTCGTGTTCTCGCAGCCGGTCAAGAGCGTGCTCGCCAACCTGATGCTGCTGCTGTTCCTGTACTTCCTCTACGACTCGCTGCAGGAGTTCCTGAAGCCGGAGAACGGGGTGCTGGACTTCCTCAGGAACACCTTGTGAGCGCCAACAAGGACCAGAAGCCGACCGCGCGCCGGCTGCGCGAGGCGCGCAAACGCGGCGACGTCGCCTTCAGCTCGGACATCGCCTCCGCCGCCGTCTTCACGGTCGTCGTCGGCGGGCTGTGGCTGCTCGGCGCGACCAGCTTCGGCCTGCTGCAGCAGCTGTGGCTGCATGCGACGAGCGCCGAGCTGCTCACCCGTCCCGACGACCGCTTCCCCGAGCTGCTGCGCCACACCGGCCACGTGCTGCTGTGGATCGCGCTGCCCGTCACGGGGCTCGCGGCGCTCGCGGGGATCGCGTCCTCGTTCTTCCAGGTCGGCGGCATCCTGGCCTTCGAGCGGCTGAAGCCCGACGTCGCGCGGCTCGCGCCCTCGCGCGGCCTGCAGCGCATGTTCTCGACGCGCAACCTGATCAACCTCGTGAAGATGCTGGTCAAGACGCTCCTCCTGATCGTGCTCGTGGGCGCGACGGTGCGCGGGCTGCTGGATGCGGCGCTCAAGCTGGGCTACCTGCGTCCCGACGCGATCCTTGCGGCGGGCGCCCATGCGCTGCTCGGGCTGTTCGGCGCCGCCGCGGTGATCTACGCGGTGCTGGCCGGGGTCGACTACGCGCACCAGCACTACGAGTACATCAAGAGCCTGCGCATGTCGATCGACGAGGTGCGGCGCGACTACAAGGAGGCCGAGGGCGATCCGCTCACGCGCGCGCGGCGCCGCGGTGCGCATTTCGAGGCGATCTACGCGGGCCTGGGTGACCGCGTGGCCGCGTCCTCGGCGGTGCTGCATTCCGGGCGGGTGGCCGTCGCGCTGCAGTACCTGGGCGAGCGCGACCTGCCGCGCGTGATCGCGCGCGGCGAGAACGAGGTCGCGATGCGCCTGCGCGA
>DASVLN010000264.1:0-1818 GCA_036384855.1 Burkholderiaceae bacterium
GGTCACCGATCGGAGTCTACCCAGCGCCTGTTGCGCAAACGCTGCGCCCGGCCGCGGACCCGGCGCCGCCGTCCGGCCGCCGGCGCCGCGATTGCCCGTTCACCGCGCAGGCCCGGGCACGGCGGCGCACAATGCCTGCCCGGCCACGACGGCCGCCCCACCGCGCCCACCATGTCCAACTCCGACCGATCGCCCGCGACGGGCCCGCAGCCGCCGTCCGATCCCGCCACCCCGTCGACGCGGGCGATGACGCTGATCCGCAGCGAGGCCGACCTCGCCCAGCTGCCGGCGTCCGAGCGGATCCGCTACCGGCTGGTGGGCGCCGACTGCCGCTTCCACGCCAACGACAACATCTCCGCCTACGTCCGCCCCGGCGAGACCGAGGAGCTGAAGGAAGAGGTCGCCCGGCACATGCAGGCGGTGCTCCAGGCGCTGGTGATCGACACCGAGAGCGACCACAACACGCAGGAGACGGCGCGCCGCGTGGCCAAGATGTTCGTCGACGAGGTCTTCCGCGGCCGCTACCAGCCGATGCCCTCGGTCACCGAGTTCCCGAACGTCTCGCGGCTGAACGAGCTGATGATCGTCGGGCCGATCTCGGTGCGCAGCGCGTGCTCGCACCACATGTGCCCGATCCTCGGCCGCGTCTGGATCGGCGTGCTGCCCAACGAGCACTCCAACCTGATCGGGCTGTCGAAGTACGCCCGCATCGTCGAATGGATCATGACGCGCCCGCAGATCCAGGAGGAGGCGGTGACGATGCTTGCCAACGAGCTGCAGGAACGCGTCAAGCCCGACGGCCTGGCCATCGTGATGGAGGCCGACCACTTCTGCATGCAGTGGCGCGGCGTGAAGGACATGGACTCCGCGATGACCAACAGCGTCATGCGCGGCGCGTTCCTGAAGGACCCGAACCTGCGGCGCGAGTTCCTGTCGCTCCTGACCAAGAAGCACGACTGAAGGCGAGGCGCACCATGCTGGTCCGACTGATGTATGCGAGCCGCGCGACCGCCGGCGTCGATCAGGAAGAGCTCCACGCGATCCTGCGCCGCTCGCGCACGACCAACGCGCGCGAGGGCGTCACCGGCGCGCTGTGCCTGTGCACCACAGGGCGGCTGTTCATCCAGGTGCTCGAAGGCGGGCGCGAGGCCGTGAGCCGGCTCTACAACCGCATCGCCGCCGACCCCCGCCACGCGGAGGTGACGCTGCTGCTGTACGAGGAGATCGCCGAACGCCGCTTCGCCGGCTGGGCGATGGGCCGGGTCGACATGGCACGGCTGAACCCGGCGCTGGTGCTGAAGTACTCGCAGAACGCGCAGCTCGATCCGTGGTCGATCTCCGGCCGCGCGACGGCAGCGATGTTCGAGGAGCTGATCGCCACCGCGGCGATCGCCCAGCAGGCGTAGCAGCCTGCGCGCAGGCCCGGCTCGCACTCGACACCGCCCTGCCCCGCCGGCTTCGGACCGGCTCCAGGCCTAGGTGTCCGCTGCCGACCGGCGCCCGGCGCCGGGCTCGCGCAGGAAGCCGTCGACCGCGTCCAGCAGCGCCGCGGGATCGGCCGGCTTGGTGACGTGCAGGTCGAAGCCCGCGGCAAGCGCGCGCTCGCGATCGGCGGCCTGGCCGTAGCCGGTGAGTGCGACGAGGCGGCCGCGCCAGGGCGCGTCGCGCAGCCGCCCGGCGAGCGCGTAGCCGTCGAGGTCGGGCAGGCCGATGTCCAGGATCGCGACGTCCGGCACGAAGGCCGCGGCCACGACCTGAGCCTCGACCGCCGAGTGCGCGGTGCGCACCTCGTGGCCGGCAGCGGCCAGCGACTCGGCC
>DASVLN010000265.1:0-3891 GCA_036384855.1 Burkholderiaceae bacterium
GCGTCGCGGGCGCGAGGCCGCCGCGCAGGCGCCGGCCGAGGGCGCGGCCGGCGTGCCGGGCGAGGACATGCACGAGCGCGTCGTGGCCGATCTGGTTGGCGGCGAGGCGGTCGCCCGCGTCCTCCCAGTCGAGGCCGACGAGTCCGCCCAGCGTCGCGGCGAGTGCCCGGTCGTCGACGAAGTTGAGCTCGGGCAGCGCGAGCTCGCGCGCCTCGCGGTCGAGAACGCGCAGTGCGAGCGGCCCGAGCTGGTCGGCCGCGAAGTACAGGTGCACGAAGTGCTGCTCCGGCCCGACGATCCAGTCGACCTCGTGGCCGGCCGGCATCAGGCAGAGCTTGCCGGGCGCGCCGCGCTCGCCGGGCGCGTCCGCCCGGTAGGTGCCCTGGCCGCCGCTCAGGTAGAGCGACAGCGTGTGGTGCTCGGGCTGGTACTTCGTCGTGTCGAAGCTGTTGCTCCACTGCGCGATCACCAGGCCGTCGCCGACCGCCGCGCGGCGGTGCAGCCGGGCGTGCGACGAGGACAGCACGTCGAAGACGCTGCTGCCGGTGGCGTGGGAAGCGGGGATCGGGCAGGGCATGGGGGGTCGCGCAGGCGCGCGCGTGGCGTCGACTCTAACGGCTCGCGGGCCCGCGCGGGCGGCCGCGGCGCATGCAAGCGCAGGATCGTGCAAGGACCGCACGCTCGCCGCGACGGCGCGCGCGCATGCGCAGGATCGTGCAAGCCGCCGCGGCCGCGCGCGGCCAGACTCGCGCCCATGACCGCCGTCCTCTACGCCCTCACCGTCGCGATCTGGGGCACCACCTGGATCGCCCTGAAGATGCAGCTCGGGATCGTGCCGATCCCGTGGTCGATCGCCTGGCGCTTCGCGCTCGCGGCGCTGGTGCTGTTCGCCTGGCTCGCCTGGCGCGGCCGCCTGCGCCTGCCGCGGCGCGAGGCGCGGCCGCTGGTGCTCGCCCAGGGGCTGTGCCTGTTCTGCCTGAACTTCATCTGCTTCCTGCACGCGGAAGCCGAGGTCCCGAGCGGCCTGGTCGCCGTCGTCTTCTCGACGTCGACGCTATGGAATGCCCTCGGCGCGCGACTCGTCTTCAAACGCGTGCTGACGCCCCAGGTGCTGGGCGGCGGGGCGCTGGGGCTCGCGGGGCTGGTGGCGATGTTCTGGCCGGAGATCGCGCGCCACGGGGCGTCGGCGGCGACGCTGCGCGGGCTGGCGTTCGCGCTTGGCGGGACGCTGTGCTTCTCGTGCGGCAACCTGCTGTCGGCGCGGCTGCAGGCGCTCGGCGAGCCGCCCGCCTTCACCAACGCCTGGGGCATGGCCACCGGCACCCTCGTGCTGGCGTTGGGCAGCCTGGCCGCCGGCGTCGCGCCGGCCTTCGACCCGTCGCCGGCGTACGTCGGCGCGTGGCTGTACCTCGCGATCCCCGGCTCGGTGGTGGGCTTCACGGCCTACCTGATGCTGGTCGGGCGCCTCGGGCCCGAGCGCGCCGCCTACTGCACGGTGCTGTTCCCGCTCGTGGCGCTGGCGATCTCTGCCGTCGTCGAGGGCTACCGCTGGACGCCGCCGGCGCTGGCCGGCCTCGCGCTGGTGATGGCAGGCAACGTGCTGGTCTTCCGCAAGGCCAGGCCGGCGGCCGCGGCATCGAGGCCCGCGGCCGCCTGAGCGCGCGCGTCAGCCGGCGAACGGCTCGGTGCGCGCCAGCAGCCAGTCCTTCGCCTCGCCCTCGACCAGCGGCAGCAGCCGCTCGCGCACCACTGCGTGGTAGGCGTTGAGCCAGTCGACGTCGCGGCGCTCGAGCATCCCGGGCTCGATGCAGCGGGTGTCGATCGGGCACAGCGTCAGCGTCTCGAACTCGAGGAAGTCGCCGAACGCGTTGGCGCCGCAGGAGACGTTGGCCACCAGGTTCTCGATGCGGATGCCCCACTGGCCAGGCCGGTACAGGCCGGGCTCGATCGAGGTGATCATGCCGGCCTCCATCGCCATCGTGGGCTCGGGCAGCGCCTTGCTGATGCTCTGCGGGCCCTCGTGCACGTTCAGGAAGTAGCCGACGCCATGGCCGGTGCCATGGCCGTAGTCCAGCTTCGCGGCCCACAGCGGCGCGCGGGCGAGCGCGTCCAGCATTGGCGACAGCGTGCCGCGCGGGAAGCGCGCCTGGCTCAGCGCGAGCGTGCCCTGCAGCACGCGCGTGTAGTCGAGGCGGTGTTCCCGCGAGATCGTGCCGACGGGCCAGACGCGCGTGATGTCGGTCGTGCCGCCGACGTACTGCGCGCCCGAGTCGATCAGCAGCAGGCCGTCGCCCTCGATCGTCGCGTGCGACTCGGGGCTCGCGCGGTAGTGCGGCATCGCGCCGTTGGCGTTCCAGCCGGCGATCACCGGGAAGCTCAGGCCCACGAAGCCGGGACGCTTGCGGCGCTCGGCCGAGAGCTTGTCGTCGATGGTGAGCTCGGTGATCGGTCCGAACGGGCGATCCGCGGCCGTGGCCTTGTCGAACCAGGCATAGAACGCGCACATCGCGGCGCCGTCCTGGGCCATGGCCTCCCGCACGAAGGCGAGCTCCTCGGCGGTCTTGCGGCTCTTGGCGAGCGTGCTCGGGTTGATCGCCTCGACCACGCGCACGCCGTCGCCGACCTGCTCGCGAAAGCCCAGCGTGATGCGGCGCGGGTCGACCAGCAGCACGGCGTCCGCGGGCAGTGCGGCGAGTGCCGCGCCGGCGTCCGCGTAGTCGGCCAGGACGATGCCGTCGGCAGCGAGCGCGGCGGCGAGCTCGGGCGCCACCTTGCCCGTGCCGACGAACAGCGTCGCCGCGTCGGCGGCGATCAGCAGGTGGGCGAGGAAGACCGGGTTGTACTCGACGTCCGCGCCGCGCAGGTTCGTGATCCAGGCGATGTCGTCGACCGTCGAGACGAAGTGGTGCGTCGCGCCCGCGGCCGACATCGCGGCGCGGACCTGCGCGAGCTTGGCCGAGCGCGGCTGCGGCGCGTAGGGCGCGACATGCTCGTAGACGCGCGCCTGCGGCAGCGCTGGGCGCTCGTCCCAGGCCTCGCCGAGCACGTCGGCGCCCGTCTGCAACGCGATGCCCGCGGCCTCGAGGCGACGGCGAAGCTGCTGCGAGGCGGCCAGGCCGAGCACGTCGCCGTCGACCGCGACGGTGCCCCCGCGCGGCACCCCCGCTGCGAGCCAGTCGACATGGTTCGTCGCGGTGCCGGTGGGGATGCGCTCCAGCGCGATGCCGCTGCCCTGCAGTTGCGTCTCCGCCTGCGCCCAGTAGCGGCTGTCGGCGAACAGCGCCGCCTTGGTCGGGGTGACCGCGAGCGTGCCCATCGAGCCGGTGAAGCCGGAGAAGTGCTCGCGGCCCTGCCAGCGGCCCGGCAGGTACTCCGACAGATGCGGATCGCTCGACGGCACCAGCACGGCGTCGAGGCCGCGCTGCTGCATCACCTCGCGCAGTCGGGCGATGCGGGCGCGGGCGGGGGAGGTGCGGGTGTCCATCGGGATTCCTTCGCGGGGAGGTCGGTGGCGTGCCGGCGGTGGGCACGGCGCGGCCGGGTAACGGGCGGCCTGCGGATCGCGCGGGGCCGCCGGAGCTGTTCGAGGCGAGCGTCGATTCTAGGCGCGCGGGAGTGCGGCGGGCGCGACGCAAGACCCGCCCGGCCGAGAGGCTGCGCTGGCTTGTTGTGTGTTACCTTGGTACATAAGTACGAATGTGACACAATGCCTCTCCCGCACGACGGAGACCGGACCACCATGACCGACGACGAGTTCCTCCATGGCTTCGACGCGGGCGCGCTGCCGCCCGCGCAGTTCGACCACGCCGCCCACCTGCGCGCGGCGCGGGCGCTGCTGCTGCGCGCGCCCTTCCTCGAGGCCTGCGCCCGGATGCGCGACGGCCTGCGCGC
>DASVLN010000266.1:0-5623 GCA_036384855.1 Burkholderiaceae bacterium
CGCGACGGCACGCCGGCCGACCTGCTGCGCGCCGCCGACGCCGCGCTCTACGAGGGCAAGCGCCGCGGCCGCGACCAGGTGCGCGAACGCACCCTCGCGCCGCGCCGCGCGGCTTGAAGCGACCCGGCCGCCGCCGCGGCCGTCCGGTTCAGAACTTGTACGCGAGCCGCAGGCCGCCCCAGTGCCGGCCCTGCACGACGATGGGCGCCGACAGGTCCTTCATCAGCACGCGCTGGCCGCCGCCCATGTCGCGGCGGTAGGTCTGCAGCAGGAAGCGGCGCTCGTTGCGGCCGGCGGCCAGGCCGGTGCGGTCGTTGAAGATGCGCCGGTTGCGCGCGTTCGCCGCGTTCCACACCGGATCGGCGCCCTGCGGCTGCGAGAACTTCGCGTTGTGGGTGGGCAGGTAGCCGTTGCGGTCGACCGCCGCGCAGAACACGACCTTGGGGTCGAGCGCGAGCAGCGCCTCCTGCACCTCGGGGAAGAGCTCGTCGGTGAGCGCCGTGAAGCGCGTGGTCACCTGCGCGGGGTCGCTGCCGGGCACCGGCTGGTAGCGCTCGTCGAAGAGGTCGGCCAGGGAGATGCGTCCCTCGGCCACCGCCCGCTCCAGCCGCGCCGACAGCGTCGCCGCCCCCTCGACCACCGCCTCGATGAACGGCGTGTCGGCGGTGACGGCGCCGCAGTCGTTGGTGATCTCGGCCAGGCTCTCCGACGCCTTCAGGAAGCTGCGGGTGTTGGCGTTGACGCGCTTGAGCGACTCCGCGTTGCCCGCGACCGAACGCGCCGTCTCGCCGACCTCGGCGGCCAGGCCCTGGCAGGCCTCGAGGTTGCGACGCGTCGCCGCAGCGATCTCGTTGACGCTCGCATCGACCTGCGCGAGCGCGGCATGGAACGGGCTGTGCTGCGCGGTGCCCTGGTTCTCGGCGATGCTGGCGGCCAGGCTGTCGATGCGCGAGTCCAGCTGCGTCACCGTGGCCATGATCAGCTTGGACGAGGTCTCGACCTTGGAAGCGAGATCCTTCACCGCCTCGGCGACGACCGCGAAGCCCGCGCCCGCCTCGCCCGCGCGCTTGGCCTCGACCGTCGCGTTGAAGGCGACCAGCCGCGTCTGCAGGGCGATCTGCGTGATCTCGGTGGCCGCGCGCGCGACGTCGCGCAGCGAGGCCACGACTCCCAGCACGCCCTCGCCGACCTGCGCGACCGCCTCGCGCGCCTGGCCGACCGCGACGCGGCCGGCATCGCCGCTCGCCTCGATCGCGCGGTTGGAGGCGACGAGTGCGTTCATGTCGGCGGCCAGGCGGTCGATCCCCGAGACCTGGCGGGTGCTGTCGGCGACCACGTCCTCGATCACGCCGTCCAGCTCGGCCGCCCCGCGCCCGAGCTCGGCCGCCTGGTCGGCGATGGCTCGGATCGCGCTCGCGAAGTCCGGCCCGCGGGCCGTTTCGACCGCGGCGGACGGCTCGGAAGGCGGCGGCGGGCGCCGGCGAGTGAACATGGGGCGACTCCCTGGCGCGCACGGCGCCGTTGCGGTGATCGCCCAAGTATGCAAACAAGCCCGGCCCGCGGCAATGCGGGGTTCCTGATCCCGCGCACGCGATCGCCCGCGTTCAGAGCTGCAGCCGCACGCGGCGCGTCACGATTGCCGTCAGCCCCAGGACGAGGAAGGCGACGAAGACGCTGAAGGCCACGCCGACGGCACCCTCGTCGAGGATGGCAGGCAGCCCGACGTGCATCGCATCCATCGCCGCGACGATCACGAACGGGATGAGGTAGGCGACCAGGGGATGCGCCGCCATCGGCCGCACGACGACCACCCAGCCGGCGCGCCCGCGCAGGTCGACGAGCCAGTGCAGCGCCGCGAACAGCACGATGCAGATCGCGGCCGAGTACAGGCACCAGGTCGGCGAGCCGTAGATCTTGGAGATCGTGTAGGCCGGGCGCAGCAGGGCACCCGCGACGACCAGCGCGAGGGCGAGCGCCGCCGCGCGCGCGAACGGCCGCCGCGCGCCGGGGGCGAAGAACACGAGGCTGGTCGCGGCGCCCAGCAACGTGAGCGAGGTCTCGCAGACGAGGCCGGGCTCGTCGAGGAACTCGGCCCACCAGGCCTTGGACCCCGTCGGCACCGCGTGCGCCGCCGCGTAGTAGCCGACGCACGCGGCCGTCGCCGCGAGCAGCCACGCGAGCCGTCCGCGCGCGGCCAGGAACACCGTGGCCGTGATCAGGTAGGACCAGCCGATCAGCCCGAGGATGCCCCACCATTGGTGCGTCATCCAGGCGCTGCCGTCGGCGCCGCCGCGATAGGCGTCGGCCACCACCAGCAGGCCCAGCACGCCCACCGCACGCCAGCCGTCGCGCCCACCGGGCCGCGCGCTGCCGTACACGCCCCAGACCAGGAACGCGCAGGCGTAGAACGCGAGCTGCCAGGCGCCGATGTTCCAGCGCATGAAGGCGGGGTTGAAGCCCTCCTCGGCATTGACCATGAACAGGCCCAGCACCAGCAGCCCCAGCGTGCGCGCGAGCACGTGGCGCTGCAGCGCGGCGCCGTCGTCGCCGCGCGCCGCGCGCTGGGCGAGCGCGAACGGGATCGCCATGCCCGTGATGAACAGGAACGCCGGGAAGACGACGTCGACGAAGCTCATCGCGTCGGCGTCGGCCTTCATGTGTTTGGCCCAGGGCGGCACGCCGCTGACGCCGGCGAGCTGGTTGACGAACACCATCAGGAGCATGTTGAGGCCCCGGAAGGCGTCGATGGCGCGCACGCGCATGGGCTGGACGGCAGTGGTCAAGAAGGATTCCCGCGTTCGAGGTTGCGAAGGGGCGCGGCGGCGGTGCTCACATCGAGTACTTCAGCCCGAGGAAGAACTGGCGCCCGTTGTTGTAGATCGCCGCCGGCATGTCCTTGTCCACGACGTACTGGCGCGCCAGCGCGCCGGTGAGGTTCTTGGCGTCGAAGGACAGCGTCAGCTGCGACGTGAGCTTGAGGTTCATCGACGCCGACAGGTCGCCGGAGCCGGCAACGTACTGCGGCAGCGCGCTCACGATGCCGGTGAGGAAGTCCGAGCGGTAGCTGTAGGTCAGGCGCGCGCTGAAGGCGTCGTTCTCGAAGTAGCCCTCGGCGTTGTACGTGTTCTTCGACGAGCCCGCCAGCGGCGCGCCCGACGAGTCGCGGCCGTGCGCGTACGTGTAGTTCAGGCCGAGCCCGAAGCCGTGGGGCAGCGGTTGCTGCCAGCCGATCTCGAAGCCCTTGTTGGTGCCCTTGTCGTTGACCGGCTGCGCGACCGCGTACGGGTAGGTCGGCGTCGTGACGATCGGGTTCTGCTGCAGGTTGGGCGCGTAGATCGTCGTCTGGCCGTAGCCGATGTACGAGACCAGGTTCATGGTGAACACGTTGAACTCGAGCAGGGCCTGCGGCGCGTAGTACCACTCGATCGTGGCGTCGAAGTTGTTCGAGCGCACGGGCTTCAGCTGCGGATTGCCGCCCGAGCCGGTGCCGTTCTGGCCGTTCAGGCTCACGGCGCCGGCGAGGTCGGTGTACTCCGCGCGCGTCATCGTGCGCGAGGCGGCGAGCCGCCCGATCAGGCTGCGCGAGAAGTCGTACGAGAAGTTCACGCTCGGCAGCAGGTCGGTGTAGGTCTTGTCCGTGCGCACCTTGATGTAGTCGCCGTTGTGCGGGTCGTGGTGGATCGTGTCGCCCGGGCCGGCGGCGTCGGCGCCCTCGTTGTAGTCGGCATGCTGCTGCGTGCGCACGACGCGCAGGCCGGCGTTGGCCTTCCAGTGGTCGCCGACGAACTTGCCCATGCCGTAGACCGCCTGCGTCTTCTCCTGCACGACGAAGCTGCTGGGCCACGAATAGGGCAGCGAGCTCGCCGGCAGGTTGCCCGGCGCATTGACGTAGTCGACGATCTGCTGCGGGCTCAGCTGCCAGATGTTGCGCAGGAAGCCCGGGCCGCCGCGCAGGCCCTGGCCGTAGTGGTTCTCGACCTGGCCGCTCCACGCGGCGATGCCGTTGCACTGCGTGTAGGTGTCGTCGGGGATGACGGCCTCGCAGCCGTCGTTGTAGTAGTCGAGCACGTCGCGGCGGTGGCTGGTGAGGCGGGCGCCGAACTTGACCGCGTCCAGCACGCCCGCCTCCACCGCATATTCGCCGTCGGCCTGGAAGTAGGTCTCGCTGTCGGTGGCGCGCGTCTTGTTCAGGCCGTCGTAGGCGAGGAACAGGTGCGGGTCGTCGTAGTTGCCGGTGTTCGCGTAGCCGGGGAAGGAGACGTCCGCGGGAACGTACAGGCCATTCATCTGGTAAGAGAGGCCCGCGTTGCCGACGTTGGTGACGTACGCGTACTCGTTCGGGGTATCGCCGACGCCCTGCGTGCGCCCGAGCTTGCCGTTCACGCGCAGGCGGTCGGAGGCCGACCAGTCGAAGTCCATGTCGGCGTACCAGACGCGCGCGCTCTCGTTGGGCCGGTAGTACTTGTCGTAGTCGGCGACGTAGGCGCCCGTGGACGCGTAGTCGGACATGTTGGCCTGCGTCCAGGTCGCCTGCGTCAGCAGCCCGCTGCCGTTGACGTTGTACGAGTCGGGCAGCACGCCCGCGCCGATCAGCGCGGTCTGCTCGGTCTCCAGGCTCGAGTCCTGGTTGGTCGCGGTGAGCTTGGAGTAGAAGCCGTTGAAGTCCAGCCGCAGGGCGCTCGCGGGCTTGAGCTCGACGTCCACCAGCGCGCCCTTGCGCTGCATGTGCATCTCCAGCAGCGTCGCGTTGACGTTGTTGGCGAAGGTCGCGCCGTCCAGGCCCGGGTGCTGCGCGCGCAGCGTGGCCAGCTGCGCGGCGTTGGCGGCGTTCTGCGCGGCGATCGCCGGGTCGTTGCTCGGGTTGGCGACCGGCGCGAGGCCGTAGATGTCCTGGAACGAGACCGTGTTGTAGCCGAGGAACTCCTGGCCGTCGCGGCGGTCGTGGCGGTTCTCGGAGAACGCCTGCACGATCACGCCCAGCGTCTGCGCGTCGTTCTTCCAGCCGACCAGGCCGCTGACCTGCGGATCGAAGCGGCGCGAGGTGGTGCCGTAGACGGCCTCGACCGAGCCGTCGACCGTCACCGGCTTGGCGAGGCTCAGCGGCGAGCGCGTCTCGATGTCCACCGAGCCGGTCGCGCCGCCCTCGATCAGGTCGGCCTGCGCGGTCTTGTAGACGGTGACCTTGCCGACGATCTCCGACGGCAGCAGGTCGTAGCTGACGCTGCGCCCGGCCGCGCCGCCGTTGAAGCCCTGGTTGGCGATGAACCAGTCGGCGCTGCCGACGCTGTGGCCGTTGACCAGGGTCTGCGTGAGCTCGGGCGAGGTGCCGCGCAGGCTGACGCGGTTGGCGTCGGCGTAGGCGCCGTCGCCGCCCGAGTTCGAGCTGATGTTGACGCCCGGCAGGCGCTGCACGGTGTCGGCGACGTTCTTGGCGGGCAGCTTGCCGACGTCCTCCGCCGTCACGACCTCGACGATCGAGTCCGAGGTCTTCTTGTTGTACAGCGAGGACGCGTAGGCCGCGCGGATGCCGCGCACCTCCACGACCTGCGGCTTGTCCTCCGGCGCGGGCGCGGGCACCGGCGCGGACGCCGCGGGCGCGGGTGCCGCCGCCGACGCGGGGGCC
>DASVLN010000267.1:0-3366 GCA_036384855.1 Burkholderiaceae bacterium
CACGCGCCCACAGCAGCACGCGGTGGCGCCGCGCGGCGGCGATGGCCAGCGCCGTGCCCCAGGCGCCGGCGCCGATGACGGAGATGCGCATCGCGCGCGTCGCCCGGACCAAGGCGTCGTGCGCTTCAGTTCGCGGCGGCCGCGCCGTTGGCCTGCGCCTGCTGCTGCGCCTCGAACATCGCCTGGAAGTTGACCTCGGCCAGCAGGATCGGCGGGAAGCCGGCGCGCGTGCAGATGTCGGAGACGATCGCGCGCAGGTACGGGTAGAGCATCGACGGGCAGAGCACGTGCAGGATCGCCTGCAGCTGGTCGCCCGGGACGTTGCGCACCTCGAAGATGCCGGCCTGCTTGGCCTCGACCAGGAACAGCGTGCGGTCGCCGACCTTGGTCGTGACCGTGCCCGTGACCGTGACCTCGAACACGCCCGGCGCGACCTGGTCGGCGCCCAGGCCGAGCTGGATGTCGACCTGCGGCTGGGTCTGCTCGAGCAGCACCTGCGGCGAATTCGGTTGCTCGAGCGACAGATCCTTCAGGTAGATGCGCTGGATCTGGAAAACGGGAGTTTGGTCTTGGTCAGCCATGGGATCTTCCAAAATGCGAGGCCCGCCAACCGGATGGTGCGGGCCGCGAGCGCGCATTATGCGGGATCCGCACGACCGCCCGCGACGCGCGAGCCGCGGGCGACAGCCGCGAACGTCAGGCGCCCAGCAGGGGCAGAAGCCCGCCGCGCTGGTCGAGCGCGATCAGGTCGTCGCAGCCGCCGACCCAGGTCTCGCCGATGAAGATCTGCGGCACCGTCCGGCGCCCGGTCTGGGCGATCATCGTCTGGCGCTGCTCGGGATGCAGGTCGACGCGGATCTCGTCGATCGCCTCGACGCCGCGCTGCTTGAGCAGTTGCTTGGCGCGGATGCAGTACGGGCACACCTGGGTGGTGTACATGCGGACCGGATTCATGGTCTTGCGGCCGGCGCGAAGCCGGCGGAAATGCGTGGTTGCCCGATTTTCGCGCAACCCGGCGAGGGCTGCGTCGCGTGCGGGAATGCCCTGCCGGAGCAAGGCCGGGGCCCTCGACCGTGCGGCGCGAGGCCGCGCCCGGGGTCGCCCCCTCAGGCGGCCGGCTTGTCGGAGCCCATCGGCAGGTTGGCCGCGCGCCAGGCCTCGACGCCGCCCGCCAGCACCAGCGCCTTGCCGTAGCCCTTGGCCTCGAGCGCCTTGGCCGCGCGCGCGGCGCGCTTGCCGGTCGCGCACACCAGGATCACCGGCAGCGACTTGTTCTTGGGCAGCTCGGGCGCGACCTCGAGCCGGCCCAGCGGGACGTTGCGCGAGCCGTCGACGCGGCCGGCCGCGAACTCGCCGGGTTCGCGCACGTCGATCACCACCGCCTTCTCGCGGTTGATCAGGCGCACCGCCTCGGAGGTGGAGATGCCGCCGGCGCGCGAGCGCGAGACCAGGGGCCAGAACAGCAGGCCGCCGGAGACGACGACGGCCAGGATCAGGATCCACGTGATGGGGTCGAGGAAGAATCGCACGATGGGCCGTTCGCTGAAGAAGAAGGTTCGGGAAAACACGCGATTATAGAATTCGCGCTTCCCAAGACCCGATCCACTCCGCATTCCGCGCGAGGCCCGCCCCATGCACAAGCTCGTCCTGATCCGCCACGGCGAATCCACCTGGAACCTCGAGAACCGCTTCACCGGCTGGACGGACGTCGAGCTGACCGCCACCGGCGTGACGCAGGCCCGCACGGCCGGAGAGCTGCTCAAGGAGGCCGGCTACGAGTTCGACGTCGCCTACACCTCCGTGCTCAAGCGCGCGATCTGGACGCTCTGGCACTGCCTGGACACGATGGACCGCACCTGGCTGCCGGTCGTCAAGGACTGGCGCCTGAACGAGCGCCACTACGGCGGCCTGCAGGGCCTGAACAAGGCGGACATGGCCAGGCAGTACGGCGACGAGCAGGTGCTGATCTGGCGCCGCAGCTACGACACGCCGCCGCCGGCGCTCGAGGCGGACGACCCGCGCGGCCAGCGCCACGACCTGCGCTACGCCCGGCTCGCGCCCGACCAGATCCCGCTGACCGAGTGCCTGAAGGACACCGTCGCGCGCGTGCTGCCGTGCTGGAACGAGGTGCTGGCGCCGGCGATCCGGTCGGGCCAGCGCGTCGTCGTCGCGGCGCACGGCAACTCGATCCGCGCGCTCGTGAAATACCTGGACGGCATCGGCGACGCCGACATCGTGGGCGTCAACATCCCCAACGGCATCCCGCTGGTCTACGAACTCGACGACGACCTGAAGCCGATCCGCAGCTACTACCTCGGCGACGCGGAAGCCGCCGCGAAGGCCGCCGCGGCCGTGGCGGCCCAGGGCAAGAAGGCCTGAGGGACTGACCGCCCGGCTCGCGCCGGCTCGATCCGGAACGGCCGCGCGCACGTGGGCGTGCCGTCGGCCCCGCTTGCACCGATCCCAGCAGATCCGCTTCGAACGAGGATGATGCGTGTCAGCGGGCGTCGCCCGCCAGCGCCGCGGCGCGCCGCACGAAGCTGAGCACGCGCTCCGAGGCTTCGTCCCCACGCACCGCGGCCGACATCACGAGCACCGCGTCTTCGCCCGCCAGCGGCACGTAGCGCGCGCCCTCGATGCGCAGCGCGTCCAGCGGCGCCGGCAGCACCGCGATGCCCAGGCCGGCGGCGACGAGGCCGATCTGCGTCGTCGCCTCGCGCGCTTCCTGCGCGATCCGGGGCTCGAAGCCGGCCTGCGCGCACAGTCGCGCGAGCACGGGCATCGAGCCCGTGCCCATGCTCGGCGGAAAGCCGATGAAGGCCTCGTCGCGGCACTCCGCGATCGCCACCGAGCGCCGGCGCGCGAAGCGGTGCGCGGTCGGCACGACCAGCCGCAGCGGGTCGCGGCGCAACACCTGCAGGCGGATGCCGTCGGGCGTGCCCTCGTTGTAGCGGACGAGGCCGACGTCGAGCTCGTCGCGCTGCAGCGCCTCGAACTGCAGTGCCGTGTGCATCTCGCGCAGCTGCAGCGCGACCTCCGGGCATGCGCGCCGGTGCGCGGCCACGAGGTCGCGCAGCAGCGCCGTCAGCGGCAGCGTCGACGAGAAGCCGATCCGCAGCAGCCCGCGCTCGCCGCGTGCGACGCGCTGCAGCTCGGCTGGCAGGGCCTGGGCGGCCGCGAGCATCTCGCGCGCGCGATCGAGCAGCGCCCGGCCGGCGTCGGTCAGCGCAACGCTGCGCCGCGTGCGCGCGAAGAGCTCGACGCCCAGCTCGGCCTCGAGCGCGCGGATCTGCTGGCTGAGCGGCGGCTGCGCCATGTGCAGGCGCTGGGCCGCGCGCGTGAAGTGCAGCTCCTCGGCGACGGCGA
>DASVLN010000268.1:0-14157 GCA_036384855.1 Burkholderiaceae bacterium
CGACAGCGCGGGCGACGCCTACCGCCTCAGCGCCTGAAGACGCAACCGGCCGCGCAGGCAGCGGCCGGTGCCCGCGTCACTTGGCGGCCGCGGAGGCCGCCGGCGCCGCGGCCGGATGGGGTTGCGCCTTCGATTGCGCGAGCAGCGACCACGCGTGCGCGAGGGCGCCCGTGTTGCCGGCGGGCGCGACGGTCTGGAAGGTCTTGGCCGCGGCGGCGTAGTCGCCGGCCAGGTACTGCGCGTAGCCGAGGTGCAGGCGCGCCTCGTCGACCGACTTCAGGCCGCCCTTGTCGATGCCCTGCTGGATCAGCTGCGCGCCGTGGGCAGCGTCGCCATCGACCGCCGACAGCAGGCCCTGCCCGACCAGCGCGTTGCCGTCCTTCGCCGAGCGTGCCGAGGCCTCGTTGGCCGCCGCCTGCTGGCGGTCCGCGGCGGCGCCCTTGGTGACGGCGGCGAGCAGCTTGTTCGCCTCGGCCGCGTCGTTGCCCTTGAAGGCATCGTGCGCCTTGCCTTCCTCGATCACCCGCTTGGCCTCGCCCGGGTAGCCGGCGCGCTGCGCCAGCGCGGCGTAGCTCAGGCGCTCGCCGTCGGGCGTGCCGTCGAACGCGGCCGTCTTCAAGCGGTAGACGTCCACGTACTCGCGGTCGTTCAGCTTGGTCGACGAGGCCGCGGCGCGGCTCGTGATCTCGCGCCAGACGTCGGCCTTCGGGTAGGCGATGGCCAGGCGCTCCAGCGTCGCCTCGCGGCCCTTGTCGTCGCCGTCCTGCGACTGCGCGCTGAGCAGCAGGCGCAGCTGCTTTTCCGTCGGCGCATGGCCGGCGGCGGTCTCGGTGTCGATGATGGACTGCAGCGCCTTGGCGGCGGCGGGATAGTCGGGCACGCGGTACAGCACCTCGGCCTGCAGCTCGCGCATGCGCGGATCCTCCCCGGCGGCGGAGAAGTACTGCGGGAACCACTGCGCGGCCTTCGCCCACTGCTTCTGGTCGACGAGCATGTTGATCAGCACGCGCAGCAGCGGGGTGCGGTCGGCCGGCGCGAGGCGGCTGTCGGGCAGCAGCTTCTCGAAGTCGGCGATGCTGGCGGGATAGTCGTTGGCCGCGTACTCGGCCGGCGCCTTCACGCGCAGGATCAGGTACTGCTCGTACGGCGACAGGTTGGGCAGCGCCTCGGCTTCCTTGATCTTGGCGAGCGCGTCGGGCGCCTTGCCCTGCTTGAGCAGCAGGTCCTGCGCCGCGTTGAAGATCGTCGCGAACTCCGGGCGCACGGCGTCGGCGGGCTGCGATGCGGCGGCGTCCGGCGCGGGCGTCGCGGCGACGGCGGTGCCGGCCAGGGCGAGGCCGCAGGCCAGAGTCAGCGCCAGCGCGGCGCGCGGGGGGAAGGCTCTCATTGTCGGTTCCAGGGCATGCGCCGAACGTGTAGGGGACCGGTGCGCGCGGGCGGCGTCCCTCGCGCGGGCGAAAACTCGTATTGTCGTCAAACGCGCGAAGCGCCCGCCTGGCCGACCGTTTCGACTTGAAACGACAAGCCCGCGGCATCGCGCGCGCAGGGCCCGGCGCACGGCAGGACGCATGCCTGCCGCGGGATCAGGAGGCGTTGAGCTCCGCCACGAAGTCGTAGGTGTCGCCGCGGTAGATCGACTGCGACAGCTCCACCGCGCGGCCGTCGCGCAGGTAGCCCAGGCGTTCGACCAGCAGCCCCGCGTCGCCCACCTTCGCGCCGAGCAGCCGCGCCTGCTCCTCGTTGAGCAGCAGGGCGCGCAGGCGCTGCAGCGCGCGCACGGGCCGGTTGCCCGCGCGCTCCAGGGCGTCGTAGAGCGAGTTGTCGACGGACTCGAGCGAGGGCAGCGCCGCGGCCGAGAGCGTCGCGTACTCGAGGGCCATCGGCGCGTCGTCGGCGTAGCGCAGGCGGTGGAAGCGGAAGACGGTCGAGCCCGGGCTGAGCGCGAGCTTCATCGCCTCCTCCGGCGTCACGGTACCGGTCGAACGCTTGATCCATTCGCTGCGCGGCGTGCGGCCGCGGGCGCGCATGTCCTCCGAGAACGAGGTCAGCTTGGCGAAGTTCTTGTCGATGCGCGTCGAGACGAAGTTGCCCGAGCCCTGGCGCTGGTCGAGGAAGCCCTCGTCGGCGAGGCCCTGGATCGCCTTGCGCACCGTGATGCGCGAGACCCCGAGGTCGGCGGCGAGCTGGCGCTCCGACGGCAGCGCGTCGTCGGGCCCGAGGACGCGCTTCTCGATCGCCTCGCGCAGCGCGCGCTGCAGCTGCTGGTACAGCGGCTGGCTGCCCTCGGGATCGAGCGTGTTGAGAAGTTGTGCCAGCGCGCTCATAGCGTGCCCTTTTCTTGGGGTTCCCAGGGTCGTCTCGCGGGGGCTGTCAATTGGGCAAAGCCGGATCGACAGGCGGACGCATCATGCCGCGGAGCATACCACTCAGGCACCAAACCGAAGAAACGCGCACCGACCCGGGAAGCGGGTGCGCCTTCCTCGTGCCAAGTGTGAATTGTTCGCATCCGCCGAGGTGTACGCATTGTTGCCGATGCGCCATATCAGGGTAAACGCATAGAGCCACTGTCTTAACTGGTTGTACAGTGGTACTACCCGATCGAATACCACGAACCCCAGCGTTCCTAGCCCGAGGGTGCACCGTCTGCGCGAGAGAGACGGAACGACCCAATCCCAACCGGCCCGCGTTCCCGAAAAAGCGCGGCCACCCGAAAAGAGGAGTCCCATGAAGACGAAGCTCACGCCCATCGCAGCCGCTGCGGCGGTTGTATTCGCCGGCGCGGCCACGCCGGCGTTTGCGCAGTCCGCTGCGGCCCCCGCTTCCGCCGCGTCCGCCGCCGCGAAGGAGGATGTCCAGCGAGTCGAGGTGACGGGCATCCGGGCCTCGTTGCAGACCTCGATCAACCAGAAGCGCAACGCCGAGTCGCACGTCGAAGTGATCACCGCCGAGGACATCGGCAAGCTGCCGGACAAGAACGTCGCCGACTCGCTCGCGCACGTCCCGGGCGTGACCATCAGTTCGGCGGGCGCCAACGAAGGCGGCTTCGACGAGAGCGACCGCGTCTCGATGCGCGGCACGTCGCCTTCGCTGACGCAGACGCTGATCAACGGGCACAACGTCGCCACGGGCGACTGGTTCGTGCTCGACCAGACCGGCACGGTCGGCCGCAGCGTCTCGTACACCCTGCTGCCGACCGAGATCGTCAGCAGCGTCGTGGTGCACAAGAGCTCCGAGGCGAGCCTCGTCGAAGGCGGCGTGGCCGGTTCCGTGGACATCATCACCCGCAAGCCGCTCGAGTTCAGCAAGCCGCTGTCGGCCGCGGTCAGCGTGGGCGCGGTCTACGCGCAGCTGCCCGCCAAGACCGACCCGCAAGTCAGCGGCCTCGTGAACTGGAAGAACGAGGCCGGCACCCTCGGCGTGCTGATCCAGGGCTTCTACGAGAAGCGCCACCTGCGCCGCGACGGCATCGAGGTGCTGGGCTACGACACCATCCAGGCGAACGACGCGTCGGCGAAGGCGGGCCTGCCCGGGTTGACCGCCGGCGTGAAGTATCCCGACCTCATCGGCGACGCGCTGTTCCTGCAGGAGCGCAAGCGCACCGGCGGCCTGATCGACGTCGAAATGAAGCCCAATTCGGTCACGACGCTGGACCTGAACGGCTTCATGTCCGACATGACGGCGACGAACATCAACCGCAACTACATGTTCTTCGGCCGCAAGCTCGGCGGCGGGCAGGTGCCGACGGAGTACACGGTCGACAACGGCTACCTGACTTCGGCGACGTACAGCAACTCCGCCGGCATGATGGCCGGCATCTACGACCAGATCGCGCGGCCGAAGGAAGGCTCGCACTCGCAGTACCTGGACTTCGACGGCAAGTTCCAGCTGACCGACAAGTTCAACCTCAAGACCCAGATCGGCTTCTCGAGCGGCTACGGCAAGACGCCGGAGCAGGATGTCGCCGAGACCGTGGTGGGCAGCACGGGGGCGAGCTTCAAGCTGAACGGCCCGACTAGCGCGGCGAACTTCGGCCTCGGCAACGCGACCTACAACTCGCAGGGCAGCGTCGGCCTGAACGACACCTTCAACACCGACTCGGGCGACGGCTGGATCTTCGGCGACCAGAACCTCAAGGTCAAAGACGGCGAGCAATGGGCGCAACTGGATGCCGAGTACGACGTCGAGGTCGGCCCGCTGGTCGACATCAAGTTCGGCGGGCGTGGCGCCCAGCACACGCGGTCGCTGTGGGGCGTCATCGGCCAGGGCCCGACGGTGGACTGGTCGCTGCCCGACCTGGCTGCCGCCTGCGCGAACGGCCACGACTTCCGCTGCATCCCGGCCGCCTCGGGCAACTATCCGAGCAACTTCGCCAACGGCCTGACGAGCGCCATCCCGCACGACATGTGGACGTTCTCGCCGGCCCAGCTCGCGGCCTACGACGCGAAGTTCACGAATCGTGACCCGATCACCCGCGCGGACTACGGCGCGGACTACGGCCTGCGCGAGACGGACACCGCCGGCTACATCCAGGGCGACCTGGAAGGCAACAAGTGGTCGGGCAACTTCGGCCTGCGCATCGTCAACACGAAGGAGCAGATCCAGAACTACGTCGCGCACGCCACGGCCCAGCCCGGCGACGTCACCACGTCGGCCTTCGGCAACTTCGCGCTGACGACGACGACCCATTCGTACACCGACCTTCTGCCCAGCCTGAACCTGAAGTTCGACCTGAGCAAGGACATGGTCGCCCGCTTCGCGGCGTCGCGGACGATGACCCGCGCGGACTACTCGCAGCTGGCCGGCTCCGTGTCCCTCGGCGCGGTGGACGACGTCAACCTGATCGGCACGGGCAGCGGCGGCAACCCCGACCTGAAGCCGATCACGTCGAACAACGCGGACCTGAGCTTCGAGTGGTACTTCGCTCCGCGCGCGCTGCTGTCGGCCAGCCTGTTCTACATGGACGTGACCAGCTACATTGGTCTGTCGCCCGTGCATCGGACCTACACCTACACCGACAACGCGCACCCGAACGGCGTGCCCGTGGACTTCACCCTGACGGTGCCGAACAACATCTCGGCGAAGGTCCACGGCGTCGAGCTCGCGTGGCAACAGCCGGTGTGGGGCAACTTCGGCGTCGATGCCAACTACGCCTTCACGACCTCCAGCACCGCGGACGGCTCGCCGATGGTCGGCACCTCGAAGAACACCTACAACGTCGGCGGCTACTTCGAGAACGACTTCCTGAACGCCCGCGTGACGTGGAACCACCGCTCCGCCTTCTACAGCGGCCTGGACCGCGCCACGGCGTACTACCAGGGCGCCGCCGGCGACCTCACCGCGTCGGTGGGCTGGACGTTCAACAAGAACTTCAACGTCACGCTCGATGGCCGCAACCTGAACAACCCGAAGCTGCGCTACTACGAGCAGGGTGGCCAGCCGCGTGCGATCTACGAGAACGGCCGGCAGTTCTACCTGACGGCGCACGTCTCGTACTGACCGCTCCCGCGGCGTCCGCGCGAACCATCCGCGCGGACGCGTCGAGCAGGCGCAGGGCGACCTCCGGGTCGTCCTGTTTTTTTTTGGCGATCCCTCGGCCCGCCTCCGCGGCGCCCCGGCGCGCGGCTATGCTGGCGCATCGCCCGCATGCCTGCCGACCCGTCCTCCGAACGCGAGGCCCGATGACCGCCTCCCCTCCTTCCCTGCCCGAATGGCATGGCGTCGACCGCGCACGGTTCGAAGCCGAGGTCCTGCCGCGCGACGAGCCCGCGATCCTGCGCGGCCTGGCCGCGGGCTGGCCCGCGGTCGCGCGCGGCCGCGAGTCGCCGCAGGCGATCGCCCGGTACCTGGCCGCTCTTGACCAGGGCCATCCCAGCGCCGCGGTGATGACGCGGCCCGAGATCGAGGGCCGGCTCGGCTACGACGCGACGATGGAGGGCTTCAACTTCCTGCGCCAGCCGCGCACCGTCACGCAGGTGCTGGAGCAGGTGCTGCGCTACGCCCGCCTCGAGCGCGCGCCGGCGGTGGCGATGCAGAGCGCGAAGATCGCGCAATGCCTGCCGGGCTTCACCTCCGAGAACCCGATGCCCCTGCTGGACGAGCGCGTCGAGCCGCGGGCATGGATCGGTTCGGCCATCGTCACGCCGGCGCATTTCGACGAGTCGCACAACGTCGCCGTCTGCGTCGCGGGGCGCCGCCGCTTCACCGTGTTCCCGCCGGAGCAGGTCGCCAACCTGTACGTCGGCCCCCTGGACAACACGCCCGCCGGCATGCCCATGTCGCTGGTGGACTTCGCCAAGCCCGACCTCGAGCGCTTCCCGCGCTTTCGCGAGGCCTGGGCCAGCGCGCGGATCGCCGATCTCGAGCCGGGCGACGCCATCTATCTGCCGCCGCTGTGGTGGCACCACGTGCAGTCGCTCGAGCGCTTCAACATGCTGGTGAACTACTGGTGGCGGGCGGCGGCCCCGGGGCGCGCCGTGCCGCCGTTCACGCTCGACGCGCTGATGCATGCGGCGGCGACCGTGCGCGCGCTGCCCGATGCGCAGCGCCGGGCCTGGCGGCACCTGTTCGAGCATTACCTGTTCGACGTCGATCGCGACGTCGCCGGCCACATCCCGCCGGAGCGGCAGGGGGTGCTCGGCCCGATGAGCGCCGAGGAGCATGCGCAGTTGCGCGCGCTGCTGGCCCAGCGGCTCTCGCGCTGAAGGCGCCGCATCCGATTCGGCCGCCGCGCGGCCCGGCGCTCGCGGCCGAATCATTCGCCGGCGGCGCGTCCCCGGCATCGTCGAACCGAAGGCCTCCCTCGGTGGCGTCCGCGACGGATCAGTGAAAACCAGCGATACGAGGAGGAGGTGGAACCGTATGATTTCATTAAATCAACTCATTTGATTTGATGGAATCAAGCAATGCTCTTCCAACGAGACCCGATCGCCGCTGCCGCGGCGCTGGCCCTGCTCGGCGCGCTCGTGCCGGCGCAGGTGTTCGCACAAGCCGCCACCGCCGCCCCGGCGCCTGCGTCCGCCGCGTCGGCCGCCGCCAAGGACGACATCCAGCGCGTCGAGGTCACCGGCCTGCGCGCCTCGCTCGAGGCCTCGCTGTCGCGCAAGCGCAATGCGGAGTCGGTCGTCGAGGTGGTCACCGCGGACGACATCGGCAAGCTCCCCGACAAGAACGTCGCCGACTCGATCCAGCGCGTGCCCGGTGTCAACATCGCGTCGTCGGCGGGCGGCGAAGGCGGCTTCGACGAGAACGACCGCGTCAGCATCCGCGGCACCAGCCCCAGCCTCACGCAGACGCTGATCAACGGCCACGCGGTGGCGACGGGCGACTGGTTCATCCTCGACCAGCAGGGCGTGGTGGGACGCAGCGTGAGCTACTCGCTGCTGCCGTCGGAGATCGTGCGCACGGTCACCGTCGCCAAGAGCGCGACCGCGGACCTGCCCGAGGGCGGCGTCGCCGGCGCGGTGAATATCGAGACGCGCCAGCCGCTGGACTTCAAGAAGCCGCTGACGGTCGAGGCCTCGGTGCAGGGCGTCTACGCCGACCTCGCCCGCAAGACCGACCCTCAGCTCAACGCGCTGGCCGGCTGGAAGAACGACGCGGGCACCTTCGGCGTACTGGTGCAGGCCTTCTCCGAGACCCGCCACGAGCGCCGCGACGGCCTCGAGACCTTCGGCTACGCGCCCATCGACCCGGGCTCGCCGGCCGCGCAGGCGCATCCGGACCTTGCCGGCGTCATCGCGCCCGACGGCGTCAACTCCGCGCTGTTCGAGCAGACCCGCAAGCGCGTCGGCGGGCTGCTGGATCTCGAGGCCAGGCCGATCGACAGCCTGACGGTGGACCTGAACGGCTTCTACTCGAAGCTGGACGCGAGCAACTACAACCGCAGCTTCTACGCCGCCCCGGCCAACCTGCTGGGGTTCGCGGTGCCGGACTCGTACAAGGTCGTGGACAACACGCTGGTGTCGGCGAACTTCTCGCCCGCAGCCGTCGCGGCGGGCATGGCCGCCGGCGGCCCCGACAACATCGGCGCCGAGGTGCCCGCCGAAGTGGACTCGCTCTACCGCCCCCACGAGGGCGCGCAGACCTGGTACCTCGACCTGAACGGCAAGTACCGCGCGAGCGACGACCTCACGCTCAAGGGCGACGTCGGCTACACCCGCGGCGTCGGCCGCACGCCCAACGAGTACGACTACTTCGCCGGCATCGGCGGCGACGGCACGGTCGGCATGAACTACGCGCTGCACGGGATGGGCGCGGCCGACCTGTCCTTCCCCGGCACCGACGTCTCCAACTTCAACGCGAGCGCCTTCACCGAGGGCGGCGCCTACGACAAGGTCTACACCTACGACAGCGAGAAGTACGCCTCGCTGGACGCCGAGCTCGCGGTGGACTCGGGCGTGCTCGAGTCGCTGAAGTTCGGCGGCCGCTACACGCAGCATGCGCGCAGCACGGTCTGGCCGGTCAACGACAGCTGCCAGCCGCCCAGCGGCTTCCAGCCCGGCCCGTGCGACAACACCGCCGCCGCACCGCGGCCGGCCTGGTCGGGCGGCACCTACCCGGGCAACTTCGGCAACGGCTTCGGCGCCGGCGCGGGCTTCCTGCGCCACGTCTGGCAGCTCGACCCGGGCGCGATCGAGGCCTTCGACAAGCAGTACGCCAACAGCGGCGGCTTCGCGAGCACCGAGAACTGGCAGTCCGAATTCGCCGTCAAGGAGCGCGACGCCGCGATCTACGGCATGGCCAACCTCACCGGCACGCGCTGGAGCGGCAACGTGGGCCTGCGCGTCGTGCGCACGAACCAGAGCTCGCTGTCCAACGTCTCCGACAACAGCGGCGACACGGTGCTGACGCCGGCCGACAACTCCCACGGCCTGTTCACGCCGACGCAGATCAGGCACGACTTCACCGACTTCCTGCCCAGCGCGAACTTCAAGTTCGACCTGACGAAGGAGCTCGTCGCCCGCGTCGCCGCGGCGCGCACGATGGCGCGCGCGGACTACAGCGCGCTGGCCGGCGCGGTCTCGCTCGACGACACGACCCACACCGGCAACGGCGGCAACCCCAACCTGAAGCCGGTGCGCTCGAACAACCTCGACGCGACGCTCGAGTGGTACTTCGCGCCGAAGTCGCTGCTGTCCGCGGGCGTGTTCCTGATGGACATCACGTCCTACGTCGACTACGGCACCTCGCAGTCGGTCTACCTCGACCAGACCCACCACCAGCTCGCGACCTACACGATCACCGCGCCGGTCAACATCCGCGCGAAGAACAAGGGGTTCGAGCTCGGCTACCAGCAGGCCCTGCAGTGGAACCTGGGCGTCGTCGCCAACTACACGTACACCGACGGCAAGACCTCCTCGGGCGCGGAGATGGTGGGCAACTCGAAGAACACGTACAACCTCGAGGCGTACTACGACGACGACACGTTCTCGACGCGCATCGCGTACACGTACCGCTCGGCCTTCCTCGCAGGCCTGAACTCCAGCTTCGCCCAGCACGAGGACGGCGTCGGCGACCTCGCGCTGTCGGCCGAGTACAAGCTCAACAAGAACGTGACGCTGACCTTCGACGCGCTCAACCTGAACAACCCGACGCTGAAGTACTACGGCGAGAACCGCGGCCAGCTCGAGGCGCTGTACACGAGCGGTCGACAGTTCTACCTGGGGGCGCGCTTCTCGCTCTGACGAGGGTGCCGTGGCCGTCGCCCGGCGGGCGCGAGCGCGCCGGCCCGCGCCGGAGGGACGCGCGGCATGCGCGCTCCGCGCCCCGCCCATTTTCATGCAGACCAGCCAACGTTCCGGCGCGCGCGCGCCGCCGCGGGTGGATCAGCGTTTTTACCGAGTACCAGTCTAGCCACTGGTAGTACATTGGTGCCATGTTGTGACGTGAGGCGGGGGAGAGTCACCAGGCCCCGCCCGCAGCATCCGGCGCGATTCCGGCGGGGCCCTTGCCCGCTGGTCCGATCGATAGCGGGCCTTCGTGCCGGTCTGGTGGGTGGAGGTGGGTCGGTGTCTCCCGGTCCACCTCTTTTTTTTTCGTGCCCGCCAAAAAAAACCGGTCGACACCCCGAAGCGTCGACCGGCTCGCAATGCCCAATCGATGAAATTGGACTAGCCCGAAACTGGAAAGGCTCGTTCACCCGTGCGCGTCCGCCTTCAGCAGCACGCCGATGTTGGGGTTGAGCTCGTCGAAGATCGGCAGCGCCGCGGCGCCCAGGGCGGCCGTGTCGTGGCCGGCCAGGCCGGCGATGACGCGCGGCGTGCGGCGGTTGCGGCGCGCAGCGACCGAGGTGTACAGCGGCTCCAGGCGTTCGATGAGCAGCGCGAGCACCGACGACGGCAGGAAGCCGCCGATCACGACCGCCTCGGCATCGAGCAGCGACTCCAGGATGTTGACCGCCTGGCGCAGGCGCTGCGCGGCCTCGTCGAGCCACGCGTCCAGGCGCGCGCGCGCCTGCGGGCTCGGGTCGAGCAGCATCTGCGGCGTGGCGTGGGCGACGTCGCCGAGCTCCAGCGCCTCGTACGCGGCCTGCAGCGAGACGTAGCGCTCGAGGCAGCCGCGGTTGCCGCAGGGGCAGGCGCGGCCGTCGGGCACGACGATCATGTGCCCCACCTCGCCGGCGTTGTGGCCCGAGCCCTTGTACAGGTGGCCGTCGTGGAACATGCCCGCGCCCAGGCCGGTGCCGATGAACAGGTAGGTGAAGCTGCGGAAGGTGCGCGCGACGCCGTGCAGCCGCTCGCCGATCGCGGCGGCGGTGGCATCGTTCTCCATGATCACGGGCAGGCCGATCGCGTTGCCCACCTGTTGCGCGATCGAGAGATCCTGCCACCCCGGCAGCGCGGTCGGCCCGACGGCCGACAGGCCCTCGACGTCGAACGGCCCGGGCACCGCCAGTCCCAGGCCCAGGACACGCTCCCAGTCGGCGTCGGAGGACTTGCGCAGCGTCTCGACGACGTCGCGCACCAGCGGCAGCGCCTGCGCGGGCGTCGGATGGTCGACCGCCAGCGTGCAGCGCCCGCGCACCTTGCCGGAGAGATCCACGACCACGGCGAGCATGGTGTTCTGGTCGATCTGCAGGCCGATCGAGTAGGCGCCGTCCGGATTGATCACGAACGGCGTCGCCGGCTGCCCGCGGGTGCCGCGCTCGGGCGTGAGCGCGGTCAGGAATCCGAGCTTGAGGAGCTCGCTGGCGATGTTGGAGATGGTCTGCGGCGTGAGCGCGGTCAGGCGTGCGATGTCGGCGCGCGTGAGGCGGCCGTGCAGGCGGATCGCCTCCATCACGACGCGCCGGTTGTGCGAACGCGCGAATTCGAGGTTGGTCCCGGACAGGCTGACGGCAGGAGGCTTGTTCACCGAGGTCATGTGGAGAGCGCTGCGGCGCAGTGTATTAACTTAATCAAATTGAAGTAATGCTCGACAACCCGCATCGCCGGTCTCCGGCGAACGTTCCTCGGCGAGTCCGGGGGCTCGACCGGGGAAGTGCCGAAAGCTCGTCGTGACCGTCGATCGAGCCGGCGGCGCGAGCGATCTTCGGCGGACCTGGGCCTGGCGCGGGACAAGCACCGCTACGCGCCCGGCCCGACACGTCGCCAACCGCGGGGCCATGGCGGCGAGGGCGTCCGCGCGGGGCGCGCCGACGAGCCGGATTGTCGCTCGCGCCGTCCGATCCGGCTCGACGCGGCACGTCTCGTCCTGCGCGATCCGCGCGGGACCGGGGTGGGTGTAAACCCCGGTCGGCCCGCCCTTGACCCGACCGGCTCGACTTTTGATAATGCAAACAAATTGATTTAACGACATCTGCAACTCATGCGTCAGCGTCACGGATTCCAGTCGCGACTGCGCGCCGCCTTGGGCGTCGCGGCGCGCGGACTCGCCGCCGTCGCCTTCGCGCTGGCATGCGACGCGGCGGCGGCCAAGCCCGTCGAGCTGAGCATGTGGGTGATGCCCGTCACGCTGAACGCGCAGCATGACGTGCCCGCGCTGCTGCAGCCGTGGCTGGCCAGGCATCCGGGCGTGACCGTGCGCGTGACGGTGCTCGACTGGGAATCCGGCTGGAACAAGATCACCGCCGCCGCCGCGTCGCGCCGCGGGCCGGACCTGCTGGAGCTCGGCACCACCTGGATGCCCGCGATCGCGGCGATGGGCGGGCTCGAGCAGCTCACCGACGCGCAGCTGGCCGAGGTCGACCACGGCCGCGCCTACTTCCCCGAGCTGTGGAAGACGACGCAGGTGTTCGGCAAGCCCGGCGTCTACGGTCTGCCGTGGTACGCGGACGTGCGCGCCGCCTGGTACCGCACCGACGCGTTCGCGCAGGCGGGCGTCGACCCGAAGCAGGCCTTCGCGACCTGGGATTCGTTCCGGGCCGCGCTGCGCAAGGTCAACGGCCAGGTCGTCGCGGGCCGGCGCGTCGCGGCGCTCGCCTACGCGGGCAAGAACGACTGGGACGTCGTGCACAACCTCGCGCCGTGGATCTGGAACGCCGGGGGCGACCTGCTCACGCCCGACAAGCGCCATTCCGCGCTCGACCAGCCCGCCGCGCTGAAGGCGATCGACTTCTACTCCCGCCTCGCGGTCGACGGCCTCGTGCCGCCCGACGCGCTGGAGAAGGACTCCGACATCCTCGAAGGCGCCTTCGTGGCCGGCGACTACGCGGTGATCTTCTCGGGGCCGTGGCTGCTGCGGCGCATCCTCGCCGCGCCCGCGGACGCGCCCGTGCGCACGCACTTCGACGTCGCGCCCTATCCGGCCGGGCCCGCCGGGCGCGCGACGATCTTCAGCGGCTCCAACCTCGCGATCTTCAAGGGCTCGCGCCACAAGGCCGAGGCCTGGGACCTGCTGAAGTACCTGGGCGACAAGCCGGCGCAGGTGGAGCTCGCACGGCTCGCGTCGATGATGCCCACGCGGCTGGACGCGGCGATGGATCCCTCGCTGCAGGCGCGCCCCGCGTTCGCCAAGATCACCGCGATCGCGCTCGACGGCCGCGCCTATCCGCCGATCCCGGCGTGGGGGCCGCTCGAGGCCGTCTACACCAAGCACCTGGGCCAGCTCGCGGAGCTGACCTCGGGCATCTCGGGCACCTACAGCGTCGCGGCGATGAAGGCCGAGATCGCGCGCACCGTCAAGGAGGCCGACAAGGTGCTGGAGGAAGCGAATTGAGCGCCGCATCCGCGCGGCGGCAGGAGCGCAGGCCCCGGCGCTTCGATGCGTTCCCGTACCTGCTGCTCGCCCCGGCGGCGCTGATGATGCTGGTCGTCAACCTCGTGCCCGTCGTCCAGGGCTTGCGGATGTCGCTGCTGAAGCTCAACCAGTACACGCTCAGCCAGTACATGGACGCGCCTTTCGCCGGCCTGCGCAACTACCGCGGCGTGCTGCTCGATCCCGACGATCCCGTGCATGCCGGCATGCTGCTCGCGCTGCGCAACACGGCGCTCTACGCGCTGCTGGTGACCGCGTGCTCCGTCGGGCTCGGGCTGGGCGTGGCGATGCTGCTCAATCGCGAGTTCGCGGGCAGGTCGCTCGCGCGCACCCTGCTGATGCTGCCCTGGGTCGTCCCGACCTACGTCGTCGGCACGCTGTGGGGCTTCATGTGGCAGCGCGACGAGGGCATCGTCAACCACGTCCTCGTCGACGTGCTGCACCTGATGGACCACAAGCCGTTCTGGCTCATCGGCGGCAACACGTTCTTCGCGATCGTCATCCCCACGGTGTGGCGGGCGTGGCCGGTGCTGATGCTGATCTTCCTCGCCGCGCTGCAGGCCGTGCCCGAGGAGCTCTACGAAGCCGCGCGCCTGGACGGCGCCAACGCCTGGCGGCGCTTCACGCACGTGACGCTGCCCGCGCTCAAGCCGGTGATCGTCATCCAGGTGATGTTCCAGATCGTCGACAACGTCTACTCGTACAACATCGTCGCGATGATGTTCGGCAAGGGCGCGGGGTATGCGGGCGAGTGGGGCGACCTGCTGATGCCGCTGCTCACGCGCCAGAGCTTCAGCTACTGGCGCTTCGGCGAGGGCGCCGCCGTCTCGTTCGTGATGATGGCGCTGATGCTCGTGTTCGTCGGCGTCTGGATGCGCGCGTTCCGCAGGAGCATGACCAGTGAAGGCTGACGCGCCGCCCCTGCTCGCGCCCGCGCCGGCAGCGTCGGCGCAAGGCGTCGCG